>JAHEDM010000070.1 GCA_024641205.1 Actinomycetes bacterium | reverse complement strand
CACAGCCCCGCCTGCAACCACAACCACAACCACAACCACGACCGCGCCTGCAACGACCACCACAACCGCGGCAGGGACCACAACCGCCAGCACGGGGGAAAACCCAACGACCACCAGCTCCACCCCGGTCCCGACCCTCGAGGTGCTCGGCCAGACTATCGAGGCCTCTGCACATGCAGTCGGCCTGTCGGCTACCTCCTTCTCGGTTGCGCCCCTGGCCTGGTCGCCGGGCGAAGAGATCACCTTGACCCTGCATCTGGAAGCAGCGCTTCCCGGATTCTCCGAGGTGCTCTTCCTTCTCGACGGGTCACCGCTCGGCGAGCCGGCCCCGGTAACAACCGGATCTGAAATGACTTTCACCCGTGAACTGCCGGCCGACCTGTCGGTTGGTCAGCATCGGGTCGAAGTCGTGACAGATGGGGATCCGACTCAGGTGTTGGCCTCCCGATCGGTGGGTGTCGCAGTCAGCCTCGCCGGATCAACGCCATTTCAACAACCACTTCCCCCGTCTTCGATGTCCACCAGCTGGCTGCTCCCGACGATCGGAGCGTTGGCCGGAGCGGGCCTGATCGCGGCGGCCTGGCGCAACCGCAGACGTTGGCTACCCAAACGAACCCGCCCCTGATCCAGGACCGAGCGTCGCAGTCAATCGAACTTGATGATCACGCCCTCATGAGGGCGTAACTCCAGTTCGGCCAGCGCGACCGGTCCTTCTCGATCGAGTTCGGTTGAGATCAATACAAGGCCGGTTCCCAAACCGGCCATCGCCTCGACGCATCGGACCTCACCCGTGAAGTTGAGAGCAATTCTCAGGCGGGTGTGACCGTCATCCCGGCAGTAGGCAAAGACAGCCCCCTCCCCAAGAGAGTGGTATTCGCCTACCTGCAAGGCCGGTTCTCGATGTCGAATAGCAAGCAGTTGCCGATTGAGGTTCAGGAGCGAGTTTGGGTCTGACAAGAGAACCTCAACATTCCGCATGCGGACATCATCGGAGAACGGCAGCCAGGGCTGCACGCTCGAATTCGTGAAGCCAGCTCCCCCGGCATCGGTCCACTGCATCGGCGTCCGGCATCCATCCCGACCCTTGCCGGGGACGTTCCCACCCCAGGGATCTTGTTGCAGCTCGGGTCGGATATCGGCTTGAGGGAGACCGAGCTCGTCGCCGTAATACAAGGTCGGCGTTCCTCGCAGCGTGAGGAGCAGCATTGCGGCGATCCTCGTTTGAGAGGCAAGATGCCCCGCAAAAGGTCGCCGACTATCTCCTGGGTCAGAGAAGATCTTCCGGCAACAGCGTGGATGGCGCGGTCAGAACACGGTTTGGGGCAGGATCATATGGCGCTCTTGATTGAGTTCAGACGTACAGAGCGTCGATCGCGTCTGCGTACTTCTCGTGGATCACGCGCCGCTTCAGCTTGAGCGTGGGAGTGAGCTCGTCGGTCTCGGTAGTCCACTCGTCCACCAGGATGACGAACTTCTTCAGCTGCTCGACCCGGGCCACGTGCTCATTCGCTTCATCGACCGCCTTCTGCACCTCAGCTTGCACCTCAGGCAGCTGTGAGAAGGCTGCCATGTTTTCAAACGTGAGGCCTTGTCGCTCAGCCCATGGGGGCGCCATGTCCACATCGAGCACAACCAGCGCCGTGAGGTATTTGCGCCGATCACCGATAACGCACACCTGCCCGATGAGCGGATGGTTCTTGATGATGCCTTCCAGTTTGGTTGGGGCGATGTTCTTGCCGCCCGCCGTGATGATCAGCTCTTTCTTGCGATCCACGATCGAGACAAAGCCGTCCTGGTCGATCTCGGCGATGTCGCCGGTGACCAGCCAACCGTCGGCAAGGAACGTCTCTGCCGTGTCCTCGGGACGTTTGAAGTATCCGGCGGTCACATTGCCGCCCCGCATCATCAACTCTCCGTCGTCGGCCAGCTTTACTTCGGTGCCCACCAGAGGCTTGCCGACCGTACCGATCTTGTTTGCACCGGGCAGGTTGGTGGTCCCGGGACCGCTCAACTCGCTCATACCCCACAACTCGAAGAGGGGCAGCCCAATCCCTTGAAAGAAGACCAGCAGCTCAGGTGCGATGGGGGCGGCCGTCGAGATCGCAATGAACACTTCGCCCATCCCCAGGCCTTCCAGAATCTTGGTCAGCACTACTCGATCCAAGAGTTGGTATTTCAGACCGGTCAGAAACGGCACCGGCTTGCCTGCCTGGCGGAGCCTGACCACCTCCTCGCCCGTCTTGATAGCAGTCATGGCGAGCGTCTTCTTCAACCCCTCTTCGCCTTCGAGGCGGGCCATGAGTCCGGCCTGAAAGCGCTCGTACACCCGCGGAGCCGCAACGAAGAGAATCGGTTTGGCCTCCCGCACGTACTCGAGCACCTCAGCCATGTCCGGGCAATACCAAACCTCACCCACGTACGACATCCCCAGGTAGTGGCTGGCGACCCGCTCAGCGATGTGCGCCAAAGGAAGAAACGACACCAGGCGGGGATGCTTGGGCAACTTGATGGTCCGCTCGACCGACTCGACGGTCCACAACACGTTGCAGTGGGTGATGACAACCCCTTTTGGCGTGCCGGTGGTTCCCGATGTGTAGATGAGAGTGGCAACGTCCTCGGGCTGAAGCTGACCGGCCCGTTCGTCAACCACGCCCGGGCTGGAGGCGAGCAGAGCGCGGCCCCGCTCGGCCAGGTCGTCCCAAGACAACACCCAGTCGACGGTCTCGTAATTCTCAGCGCCTTCCATCAATACGACATACTCGAGGTTGGGGAGTTGAGGCTTGGCCGCCTCCCACCGCTTCATGAACTCCAGGTTCTCCAGCACCGCGACTTTGGCCCCGCAGTGGCCGCCGATATAGGCCACCTGAGGAGTGGCCAGGGTTGAATAGAGCGTCACGGGTGTTGCCGCCGCATGCATTGCGCCCAGATCGGCAATGACATGTTCGGGCCGGTTGGCGGCCATCAAGGCAATGAAGTCCCCACCATCAACGCCAAGTGAGATGAATCCGGCCGCAATCTCAACCACCCGTTCCCGGTATTGGGACCAGGAGAGGTCCTTCCAAACCCCGTCGTGACGCCAATGGATGGCGGGAACATCCGGATACTCTGCGGCATTCCGGGCCAGGACATCGACAAGAGTCCGACCCTCGACCGTGGCGTCGATGTCGGCTCGTGATTCAGCTGCAGTCGCCATATTCGTCCTCCCTCGCGTACCGCAACTGTACTGGCGAAACCAACGAGAAGACGGCCGGAGCCGAGCTTCGCTCGCCGCGATGGCGCCGCCTGACGGTAGTCGCGGTACTAAGTACGAGGTACGAAGTACCTGCCTGCTACTTCGTGTAGATCTCGTCGATCACGTGGGCGTACTTCTTGCCGATGACTGCTCGCTTGACCTTGAGCGTCGGGGTCAGTTCGCCGCCTTCGATAGTGAAATCGTCGTCGAGGATCCGGAAGGTCCTCACCGACTCGGCTTTCGACACCGCTTTGTTTGCCCCGTCGATGGCTACCTGAACTGCTTCCAGGACGTGGGGGTGCTCTCGCAACTCGGCGTTGGTCATGCCGCCCAAGCCCTTCTCTTCCGCCCATTCGGGAAAGGTTTCAGGGTCCAGGGTTACGAGTGCCGCGACGAACGGCTGGGCGTCCCCGATCACCATGCACTGGCTGATCAATGGATGGGCCCGGATCAGATCTTCCAGGACGGCCGGGGCCACGTTCTTGCCGCCTGCGGTGACGATCAACTCCTTCTTTCTACCGGTAATCCGCAGGTAACCCTCGTTGTCGAGTTCGCCTACGTCTCCGGAATGGAACCACCCATCGCCGCTGAATACCTCATTGGTGGCCATCTCGTTGTTCCAGTAGCCCTTGAACACACAGCCACCCTTGATCAGGACCTCGCCGTCATCTGCGATCTTCACCGACACCCCGGGCGCCGGATGGCCGACCGTCCCGATCTTGAGTTCGCCAGGCCTGTTGAAGAAGGTAGCGGCGGTCGTCTCAGTGAGACCGTACCCTTCGAGAACGGTCAGCCCGATACCGCGGAAGAAATGGCCGAGGCGCTCCCCCAAGGCGGCTCCTCCGGAGATGGCGTATTCGAGACGGCCGCCGAATACGTCACGCAACTTCCCGTACAGGAGCTTGTCGAACACCGCGTGAAGCACCTTGGTCTTCAGACTGACCTTGCCTGCCTGGTCTTCTTTTGAGTAATCGATCGCGACGTTGGCGCCGATGTCGAAAATCTTGCCCTTGCCTTCAGAATCGGCCTTGTGTTTGGCGCTGTTGTAGACCTTCTCGAATACGCGGGGTACCGAAAACACCCAACGGGGCTTCAGCATCCCCAGCTCCTCGACGAGGTTCTGGGTTCCGGTCGAGTACCCGATCTTGACTCCGGTGGTCACACAACCAACCTGGACGACCTGCGCGAATGAATGGGCAAGCGGGAGGAACATCAAGTTGGAATTACCCGCCTTGAACAAATCAGGCAACGCCGCCATCACCTGGCGGACATCCCAAATGAAGTTGTGCTGGGTGAGTACGCACCCTTTGGGACGGCCCGTCGTCCCGGACGTGTAAATGAGCAGAGCGAGATCGTCCTGAGCGATGGCCTTGATCCGCCTTTTCACCTCTGCCCGGCCGTCATCATTGGCAGCGGCCTTGAGCTGATCAAAACCGCCCGCATCGAACACAAACTGATGACGGCAATCAGGGAGGTCGCCCGCCACCTCATCGAAAACTGCTTTGAGCTGTTCGTTCTCGCAGAACACTCCGACCGCTCCACTGTCGCCGAGAGTCCAGCGCACCTGTTCGACAGAAGATGTCTCATAGATGGTCACGGCTGCACATCCCGCCGCCCAAATCGCGTATTGCGCGTAGGTGAACTCGTATCGGGTCGCCGAGTAGACACCGATCCGCGAGCCGGGCTGAATCTCAAGCGCGACCAAACCGGCCGCCAGCTCCATGACCTCGTTGACGAACTCTTCTGTGGTGATATCGACAAACCGGTTGCCGTCGCGATAGGCGAGGGCCGCAACGTGCGGATGGGTATCGGCTCTGGTGAGCAAAGCCGCGATAGGGCTATCACTGGGCGGGACCTTGACTGCCCCCGGGCTTGTGTACTCACGCATGGCATTCTCCTCCGGCCGCGGACCGCCCGATGCCCGGGCCATGTCGCCCGCGGAAAACTTGCTGCCCTCCGATTCTAGCCAGCGCTCCCTGGCCGGAATCCGGACCGGCCGGCACCCCTCAGCGGACGGCTCCTGCGTCGCGCAGCGACGTCTGCTCCGCTTCAGAGAAACCGAAGCCGGCCAGGATCTCTTCGGTGTGCTGCCCTGCGAAAGGTGGCGGACCGGAGATCTCCCCGGGAGTTCGATCGAAACGCGGCCCGGGAGCGGGTTGGATCACACCGCCTGAATGGATGAATGTTTGCCGGGCGCGATTATGCGGGTGATCGGGAGCCTCACCCATCGTCAGCACCGGAGCTACACAAGCATCGCTACCCGCAAACTTGCTTTCCCATTCCCCCCTGGTTCGCTCCTTGACCCGGGCCGCAATGCGCTGCTTCATCTCCGGCCAGTACCGGGCATCGAGCTGTTCGGGAAGCTCACCCTCCAACTCGAGGAGATCGAGGAACTCGGCGTAGAAAGCGGGCTCGATGGCACCCACTGCCACGTACCCACCATCGGCGGTCTCATACACCTCGTAGAACGGAGCGCCGGTATCGAGGAGGTTGACCCCGCGCCGATCACTCCAGAGGCCCATTGCCCTCATTCCGTGAATCATGGTGGTGAGGAGCGCCGATCCATCGATCATGGCTGCATCGACCACCTGGCCGCTCCCGGAACTGCGAGCTTCGAGTAGGCCCGCCACGATTCCAAGGGCCAGCAGCATTCCACCTCCACCGAAGTCGCCCACCAGATTCAGGGGCGGCACCGGCGCCTCACCGGCCCGACCAATAGAGGCCAACGCGCCCGTGAGCGCTATGTAGTTGATATCGTGCCCGGCCCGGTCGGAAAGGGGTCCCTCTTGACCCCACCCGGTCATCCGCCCGTACACCAGCTTGGGGTTATGCTCCCGGCACACGTCTGGCCCGATGCCGAGCCGTTCGGCCACTCCCGGCCGGAATCCCTCGATCAACCCGTCTGCGTGCTCAACGATCCGGAGCACGGCCTGTATCCCGAACGGATTCTTCAAGTCGATCCCGATCGATCGTTTCCCGCGGTTCATCAGATCGAGTGACGACCCGCTGACGGCCGGGCTGTGCACGGCGTCTGCCCGGTCGATTCTCACAACGTCTGCGCCGAGGTCGGCCAGCATCATTCCGCAGAATGGCCCTGGTCCGATCGAGGCGATCTCGAGAATCGTGACACCTTGTAGTGGGCCCATGGCTTCCCTCCGGCACTGCGCCAGGGGCGCGACGAGTCCGTGCGAGAGCAACAGTAGCTCCTTCTGCCGTCAGGTCACCCGGCAGCGAAGTAGATTTCCTGGATCAAGGAGGGACAAGAAAACATGTCCAAAGCTCGCCTGTTGATCGTGCTGGTAGTTCTGGCACTTGTTGCGGTTGGATGCGCAAAGGCAGCAGAGAGAACGATCGAGGGGGCTATCGAAAAGCAGCTCGAGGAAGAGGGCGGCGGCAATGCGAACGTCGACATCAGCGAGGATGACGGTTCGGTCTCCATCGAAACCGACGAGGGCTCCATGCAGATCGGTGGGGGCGAGATCCCCAGCGACTTTCCACTTCCGGTACCTGAAGGCGCAGAGGTGGTGAGCGTGATCAGCACATCCGGCGAAACCGCCGGATCCCAGGTCAGCATGACCTTCGACCCGGATCATTTCGACGATGTCGCCACTCTGTACGACGATTTCTTCAACGAACAGGATTGGGAAGTCAGCCGCAGCAATTCGGACTCAGACGGCATCAAGATCGTCTTCATCTCCGGATCGAACGATCAGCTGACCGCACAGGTGATCATCGGGTACACAGACGGAGAAGAGATCGCTTCACTCACCGCCCAGTACGGCAACAACTGACCCCGATCAGGTTTCTCCATCCGGCCGGGCCGCCGTCGTCTGAACCGTTCGTGCGGCGACCCTGCTCGCAGCGCGTGCTTCGCAACCAGGTCTTGCTTCAGCCTGCCTCTTGGACGCTGATCACGTAGTCGATCACCCGCGAGATTTGCTCCTCGGTCAGTGACGACCGGAATGAAGGCATCCTGCCCTTGCCGCTCATGATGGTGATTTCGTAGTACTCGAGAGGGCGGTCGACCGCTTCGGAACCGGGGCCGAGCGGCGATCCGATTCCGCCGCTCAGATCGCGGCGGTGACACGAGGAGCATCGGGCGTTGTAGATCTCCTCGCCGCTGGCGTTTGCGTCCAGGCCGTCCCCGCACCCTGCCAGCACCGTTGCACACAGGACGATGAGGACAAGCGCGACCATCCATACCCGCCGGAGAGCGCCTGTTTCGACCATGCCGGGAAGAATAGTGAATCGCCGAGCCACTCGTTACGCGACACCAAAGAGGGAACTGCCACCGACGACCACGAGTGTCACGATCACGCCGGCAATCAGGACGCCCACCGTGATCAATCCAAAGGCTTTGCGACGCTCCACGCCGAACACGAAAGCGGCCAGCGCCCCGCTCCACGCACCGGTAATCGGGAGCGGGATGGCTACGAAGGTGATCAGCGCTAGATCTCGCCACCGATTGAATCGGCCGGTGTGGCGGCGTCTCGTGTGAGAAAAGAGCCGCTCGAGGAATCGATGCAAACCGGGCCAGTGGCCTTCGGCCCAACTCGTGACCGGGCCGAGGAATAACAAGATGAACGGCACAGGAAGAAGGTTCCCCAGCACCGCCCAGACGTACGCTTGCCACACCGGCATGTCCAGGACGCCGAGTGCAAAAGGAATCGCTCCACGCAGTTCGAAGATCGGCAGGGTGCCAAGCAACATCACTGCCAGCGGCTCCGGAAAGTTGCGGATAAAGGATTCGATAGATTCGCGCATGAACTGAGCAGTATTGCAGGGATCCTGGGCTCCCGGCTCTGGACGATCCGGGATGGCTGCCAGGTCAACCTTGACACCCTGGGAGGCCTGGACTTAGGATCGGGTGGTGCTGGGGCCGGCTTACCCGTTCCCGGGACAAACCCCCAACAAGGGCATTGGGTTGCGAGTCCGGACTCCCTGGCGTCGGCTCGGTCAACGGCCCTTTGCAGCTCCTCCTCGGAGGAGCGCACACGAGGCTCCGGCTCTACCCCCTTGCCGGAGCCTCGTCATATTCGAATGCTCCGAGATCACCTCAGACAAGCGGACGGAGATCGCCCGGACGCGGGACGCGGTTCCCCCACTTCGGTCTTCCATGGAGGATCGCATGGGCTATGTCAATGGCGGGCACGACGTATTTGCCCTCTTCGATCAGCCGCGTTAGCTCTTCAATACGCTCGCTTCGACTGACGATGCGGGATCCGTCGTCGCCCAAGGTCCTGGTCGATTCCATCTCTATTTGACATCGGCATCCTGACCCCCGCAACTTGAGGAATCCGGTTCGAGAAAGCCGGCCTCTGCAAGGAGAGCCGATACCACTTGATCAGCCGGCACGAAATACCGGCCCGACTCAATCATCTTCCGTATCTCGTCCACCGCCGATTGGCGGGTTTCTCGATCAGCCAACGGTCGAATGCGGTAGAGATGATTGCTCACCCCACCATTATCACACTGAGAATCGCACCACGATCACGTCACTTTCCGCGACCGTGTAATCCTTGCCCTCGACCCGAATGTGGCCCGCCTTCTTGGATTCGTCCCACCCTCCATCAGCGATCACGACCGCGATGGGAATGATCTCTGCCCTGATGAAACCGCGTTCGAGGTCGGAATGAATCTTGCCCGCCGCTTCAGGAGCCTTGGCACCTTTGCGCACCGTCCAGGCGTGGGCCTCCTTCGGGCCGAGCGTGTAGAAACTGATCAAGTCCATGGCGGCGTAAGCTGCCCCAACCACCTTGGCGAGGGCGCCCTCCCCCAGACCAAGCCCTTCAAACAACTCGCGGCGGTCCTCGGGCGTCAGCAGGGCTCCCTCTTCCTCCAGCTTGGCGGACACCACCACAACGGTGTCACCCTCGGGCACCAGAGCTTCCAACTCCTGCACCAGGTCGTCGACTTGGCCGGCGTCTTCTCCTACATTGACGACCCAGACCGCCGGTTTGAGGGTCAGCGGCGCCAGGTCCCGGAACGCTGCCAACTGATCACGTTCCCACCGCTCCGTGCGGAGTTGTGTCCCTTGTTCGAGAAGAGCTGTGGCCCGGGCGATGGCTTCTGCAGCTCCCCGCTTGCCTGCGTCGGCCGTTGCCTCTTTTGCGACTTTTTCCCGACGTCTCTCGAAGACTTCGTAATCGGCCAGGGCAAGCTC
>JAHEDM010000069.1 GCA_024641205.1 Actinomycetes bacterium | reverse complement strand
TCCCGGATCACCAACCGGAGGCAACGGCCAACATTCGAAGCATCACAGGGTGTGCCGCATATCCCCATCGAAGTCATTGCCAGGCGAGACGAAGCTCACTGGAAGGACATTGCCGAACGGGTCCTCAACACCAACGTCGACATCGAGAACGGACCACTGCTCGCCTGCACCTACCTGCACAATCAGGGCGACACCCAGGCCGATCTCGTGTTTGCCTACGACCACACGGTTATGGACGCGGTATCGGCGGGGCGCATCATTGACCAGCTCTTGGGTCTTTGCAGCGGCACAACCGATCGTGGCAAACCCGCGATTGCGCAGCTACCGCCTCCGATCGACCACATCCTCCCCGATCATCTGACGGGGCGCACCCGTCTTGCTCCACTGGGGCAGTACATGCGCCGTCAGGCCGCTGAAGAACTCGCTTACAGACGGGGAATCCACGGGCGGCAGGCTCCGATCCACCCAACAGCCAGGTGTTACATACTGACTCGCAGCCTTGAACGAGACGCGACCGCCGACCTCGTTGACCAGTCCAGAAGCCGTCGACTGACCATGAACAGTGTGATCGCGGCAGCACTGATTCGCGCCACCCATCAGCACCTATACGCCGGAGAGGCTCTGCCGATGCGAGCCATCATGTTCGCCGACCTTCGTCCGAAGCTGCGGCCTCCTCCACCCGCCGAGGTGATGGCCTGCTACCTCTCGATGCTGCGCTATACGCTGCAAGTTCAGCCAGACAACGATCTGTGGAACGTTGCGCATGCGTTCCAGCAGCAGGTACAACGTTCGATGGCTCGACACGAGCACCTCCTCGCCGCGGGTCTGGCCAGGCAGCTCATGAGGATGATCATCGCAACGAAGAACACGCGGATGGCGACGACGGCGGTGAGCTATGCCGGTCCGCTCACGCTGGCCGAACGCTACGGTGACATTGAGGTGACCGACGTCCACGGCTTCATTTCCAACAACCGGTTGGGCCCGGTCGCCACAGCGTTTGTCACGATCTTCCGTGAACGGCTGACCTGGAACTTCGTCTTTCTCGATACCGACATGGACAACACGATCGCGGAGCGCATTGCCGACAGCACACACGACAACTTGATAGCAGCGGGAAGCCGATGATCAACGAGAACGGCAACAGCACCGTGCGCGACGCCGTCCATCTAGTCCTCGAACTTCATCTCGGAGTCGACAAGGTTGAGACCCGCCAGCGCCTCAGTGAGGATCTGGAAGTCGATTCCTTCGACCTGATGAACATCATCGTCGTTCTCGAGCAGGACTTCGATATCAGAATCTCCGAGACCGCGGCCGCTTCCGTGCGAACGGTCGGCGAGCTCGTATCGCTCGTCGAGTCGCTCAGGCTGTCGTGACCCCGGCCGGCAACAACTCGAGCCCGGCCACGCTGGTCCAGCTCCTGGCCTGGCGGGCAATGGTCAGCGGCGACCGCACTGCCTACAGCTACTGCGATGACCCCCGCACCTTCGGCGAGCTTTGGTCAGACGTCGAGGAATTCGCCTCTGCGCTCGTCGAACAGGGCCTTCGTCCAGGCGGACGCGTCGTGCTCGCGCTGCCCAACGGTCACGACTTCTTCACTGCCTTCTACGGCGCCCAGCGCGCCGGCGCCGTCGCCGTACCGATCTTCCCCGGAGTCCCTCCAGGGCGGGTATTGGAGGTGGCGAAACTGTGCGGCGCCAACCACGTCGTTGTTCCCTCAGATACCCAAGCCGAGACTTTGACGCGCTGGCGAAGGGCGGCTGGATCGTTGCACATCTCGACGATACTCGACAGACCCGGGTCTGCGGTCTCCCTCCCTGTAGTGCAAGCGGAAGACGTCGCCTTCATCCAGTACACCTCGGGCAGCACCGGAGATCCCAAGGGGGTTCAGCTGTCCCATGCCAACCTGATGACCAACGTCCGTCAGATGATCGCCGGGATGGAAATCACGGCAGAGGACCGTTTTGTGAGCTGGCTACCCGCCTATCACGACATGGGTCTGATTCTGATGACCATCGTGCCGTTCTTCCTGGCCGCGCCCTTGTTCCTGCTTCCAACGAGCCTGAGCGACACACGACCCTGGCTGGATGCGATCACCCGCCATCGCGGGACCTTCACCGCCTCGCCCGACTTCGGCTACCGGCTGTGCCTTCGCCAGGTTGCCGGCTCCGATCGAGCCGCCAATGCTCACGATCTGTCCTCATTGCGGGTGGCGCTCAACGCGGCCGAGCCCGTTCGCTCATCAACCATCGATTCTTTTCATGAGACATTCGGATTGGATCGGGTGATGGTGGCCGGCTACGGCCTGGCGGAGGCGACTGTTGGCGTGAGCATGGGCAAACCCGCGACGGTGAATCGGATCGACGCAAGGGGTGCGGTGTCGGTTGGTCGACCATTTCCGGATATCACCGTGCAGATCCTCGACGACACCGACCGGGTGCTGCCCCCAGATGTCATAGGCCACATCGTGGTCGAGAGCCCCGCAAACACCCGCGGCTACTTCCAGAATCCCAGCGCCACGGACACGCTGCTGGCGAGTCCGGGCGCCATTCGAACTGGGGACATTGGTTACCTGGACGGTGAGGGTCACCTCTATATTCTGAGCCGGGCGAAAGATGTGATGATTCACGCTGGTCGCACCGTCTATCCCCAGGAGGTGGAGGAGATTGTGAACGCAATCAACGGAGTCCGCTACTCCACGGCAATCGGGATCGACGATGGTCGCCTCGAAGGGGAGCAAATCACGGTGCTGGTTGAAATTCGCCCCGACGCCATGCCCGACGAAACTTCCAGAAAATCCTGCGTGGTCGCCATCGCCAGGGCCGTGCACGATCGTTTCGGCTTCCGTCCGGCACGAGTTCACCTCGTTGCGCCGAAGACGATCCCATTGACCCACAACGGGAAGCTGCGGCGTGGCGAACTCAAGCAGCAATATCTAGAGGGGAGACTCGACGGAGCCATCCTCTACCCGATACGGGCCGAGCGGCCGGCAGTCCCCCGATGACAAACGTCCCGCTGGTAGACCTGCGCGATTTGGTCAAGGCCTACCAGACCCCTGCCGGACCCTTCCTGGCCCTGCGGAGCGTCGACCTTCAAGTCGACGCTGGGGAGTTTGTGGCCGTGATAGGGAAGTCGGGCAGTGGTAAATCAACACTGATCAATGCGATCGCGGGTATCGACCGCGCAACCAGTGGAGAGGTGCACGTCGCCGGGACGGCGGTGCACACTCTCGATGAGAACGCAATGGCACTCTGGAGAGGGACCAACCTGGGCGTCATATTTCAGTCTTTTCAGCTGCTGCCCACTCTGACCCTGCTTGAGAATGTCGTGTTGCCCATGGAGTTCGCCCACCGTGGATCCAACCGTGTGCGCCGCGATCGTGCACTCGCGCTGCTCGAGCGAGTGGGGATGGACCAGCACGCGAACAAACTGCCTTCCGCTGTCTCTGGTGGCCAGCAGCAGCGAGTGGCGATCGCCCGAGCCCTGGCCAATAATCCCGCCCTGATAGTTGCCGACGAGCCGACCGGTAGCCTCGACTCGCGTACTGCCGAGACGATCTTCCAACTGTTCGAGGAACTCGTTGACCAAGGTAAGACGATTCTCATGGTCACACACGACACCGATCTCGCCAGTCGGGCGTCGCGGGTGGTCATGATTCTCGACGGAGAGGTCGTCGAGTCATACGTTCGTTCGGCGTTGACGGGAATCTCCGAGCGCGACCTTGCCGAGGTAACCGCCAGACTGGAGCCCCAGGTCCTGGGGGCCGGCGCTACCGTTTTCGCTCAGGGGGAAGCGGCCGACCGGTTCTATATCGTCGTGCGCGGCTCGGTGGAAGTCCTCCGGAGCAAGGGCGGCGGCCCAGAAGAACTCGTGGCTGTCCTCGAACCGGGCCAGTTCTTCGGCGAGATGGGTCTGCTGCAGGAGAAGGAGAGGAACTCAACGGTTCGAGTGACTGCCGACGGTGATGCCTCATTCGTGTCCCTCGATGCCGACATCTTCCGCCGCTTGGTCGCCGATAACGCATTGGCGCACGACGCTATCGCTCGGGTCATGCGCCAACGGATAACCGCCGAAACAGTGCGCCGAGTCGTGCCGGTGTTGACGGAGGCTCGCTTCGCCGATTTCGCGGACCGGATGGAACGGCTGACTTTCGAACCGGGCCAGACGATCCTGCAGCAAGGCAACGAAGCGAACCGCTTCTGCGTCATCTTGCAAGGAGCGGTCGAAGTGATGGCCGGTGAAGGAGAGGAGATTGCCTACCGATATGGAAAAGGGCGTCACTTCGGTTCGGCAGGTCTGAGCCTCAACGGCCGGAGCGTGGCCACCCTCCGTGCTGCCCATGATGAACCGGCCGGCACCACGATCGTGACTATCCCCTCCGCCGTCCATCGCGATATCGCCAAGAATGCTCGCCTGGCCGACGATCACATAGCACTTCTGCTCGCCGAGGCCGGCGGGGGATGAGCGTCCGGTTCCGCAAGGTAGCACGCGATCTGCTGGGCAACCCGGCCCGGACCATCCTGGTGATCGCGGCGATCGCCGTAGGCCTCATCGGCCTCAGTACAACGTTGCGAGCCCGGGCGATCTTCACAACGAACCTGGCGGAGGAGCTGGTCGCGATCAACCCATCCAGTGCCACGATTCTCACAGAAGGCGCAACCGATGCTGCGGTAATGGCCGTTGCCGCGCGAGCAGATGTCGCCGACGCACAGGGCGCACTCGTCACTTTCGGTCGCATCAGAGTCGGTGATGATCTGCGCCCGCTGCGGCTGGTCGTGGTCAACGACCTTGCTGACCGCACCGTCGACCGACTCCGTCCCGACTTCGGTAGCTGGCCGCCACCGCTAGGCAGCATCGCGCTCGAGCGGTCAACTATCGATGCTGCCGCGCTCGAAATTGGCGATACCGCCACCATCATCGACCCCGGAGGCTCGACCCACGAAATGGGCGTATCCACAACGGTCTACGACCTGACCATCGTCTCCGGCAGGCTCGTCGACCAGGCCATCTTCGCCTACACGAGCACAGCTACGTGGCAACAGCTCGGGCTCCCGGGAGGGTTCAACGAGATTTCGTTCACGGTGAAGGGCGATAGGACGGATCTGAACCATGTCGGCGAGGTGGCAGAACTGGTAGCGGAGACCCTCACCCACAACGGGTTCAAGCGGCTCGGCACGAGAATCCCGACACCGAGTAAGCACGTGCTCGACAACGTCATCTCCTCGCTGCTGCTGATCCTCGGCACGCTGGGTGTTCTGTCGCTCGTGCTATCGGGTTTTCTGGTGTTCAACACGGTCTCCGCAATGCTGGCGCGCCAGGGGCCACAGATTGGCGTAATGAAGGCCGTTGGAGCGACCAGGCGCGCCGTACTGACCATCTACCTGTCCACGGTTGTGGCCTTCAGCCTCATCGCGCTGATCGTTGCGGTACCCGTCGGTGCGCTGGCGGCGCGGCTGCTTGCCGGTCAGCTGGCGACGTTGCTCAACATCGACATCCACAGATTCGGCGCGCCCCCTTGGGTATGGCTGACGGAGTTATCGATCGGGCTGGGTGTGCCCATAGCAGCGGCCCTTGCTCCGATCCTTTCGGGCACCCGAGCGACCGTCGCGGAGGCGATTCGCGGGAAGGACCCAACCGGTGGATTCGGTCCCGGACGAATAGACCGCGGTCTGGCCCGCCTGCAATGGCTCCCCGGATCTCTGCGCTACGCCGCACGCAACACTTTCCGACGCAAACTGCGGCTCACTCTCACTGTCATAGCATTATCGCTCGGTGGCGCGATTCTCGTCACGGTTCTGACCCTTCGCAGCTCGCTGCTGGCAACCGTGGAGTCCATCGCTGCGTACTGGCAGCAGGACGTGACGATCGACCTCCAGCAGATGGCACCGTTCGCGGATCTGGAGGAGATCGTCGCAACAACCGACGGGGTCAAGGAAGTTGAAGGTTGGCTGGTCGCCCCTTCATCGGTGGTACGGGCCAATGGGCAAGCGGCAGGTGAGGAGACGACGGTGTTCGGTATTCCTCCGGACAGCCTCTTCATCGATCCGACCCTCCGGGAGGGTCGCTGGCTGGGACCAGACGATGACAGGACGGTGGTGATCAACGTCGACGTCGCCGCCAATGAGCCGGGGATCTCAGTCGGGGATCAGGTCATTCTGCGCCTCCTGGGGGTCGACGTGGCCTGGCAGGTCGTCGGAATCAGTACAACCCAGCTGGTAGCGCCGGGCGAGCCGCGCCCATCTGCACCGATCGCCTACGTTCCCTACGGGGCCATAGCTGCTGCAGTCGGTTCCACGGAGCCGGTGAACCGGCTGGTAGTTTCTGGTATGCCAGACGATGCAGAGGCACAGACTGATCTCGCCGACGCGCTGGACGCCGACCTCGGTTCTTCAGGCGTGGGGGTGCGAGCTGTCGAGACTCGATCCCGGATGCGAGAGCAGGTGGAGCGCCTGACCACCCCCATCCTCATTCTGCTGTCTGCGATGGCAGGGCTGTTCGGCCTGGTCGGCGGTCTTGGCCTACTGGGAACCATGAGCTTGAACGTGCTCGAACGAACCACCGAATTCGGGGTGCTTCGCGCGGTCGGCGCCACCGGGCGCAGCGTGCTGTCGATCGTGCTCGTCGAGGGCCTGACGGTGGCTGCGCTCAGCTGGCTGCTTGGTTCGATTGTGGCCATCCCCCTCGGCTGGATGATGGGGCGGGCCGTCGGTGTGAGCTTCATCAAGGTTCCTCTCGACTTCCACTTCGCCCCGTTCGGCGTGGTGTTATGGTTCGGCATGGCCTTCCTTCTGGCAGTCGTATCCAGCTGGATGCCGGCCCGTAATGCCTCGCGACTGAGCGTCAGAGACGCAATCGCCTATGAGTAGGCTGCATACTGTGACCCCATCGACAAGGAGTCAGACCAATGGCTATCGAACCAACCACCGATGGCGAAGCGACCGTCGCGAAAGAGAACCCCGCAGACGGACCCGAGGTCATCACCCCCGTTCTGGTCGATATGGGTAAGGTTCGACGCAAGCACGTCAAACGGCTCAAACGAGGCGAGGGCCGCTTGGCCGATGAGGTGCTCGACGTCCTGGACGAGGTTGTCGATGAACTCGGCGACGAACTCGACGCGGCCGCCCTCGTCCCTGTGATAGTCATCTACGAGCGTAAACGGAAGAAGCCGCGCCGCCGCACCATCGAGATGCCGTTCTGATGGCCGGACCAACCACATCCGACGCTACTCGTACCCGGGTGCTGGCCGAACCGATCGTGTTCGAACGCTCCAAGAAATCTGGCAGCAAGAAGAATCGCAAGCCCCGGATGAAAGACGCCGACAAAACCCAACGATATCTATACAAGGCGGCCCGGCGAACCGTCGGTGCGGCCGAGAGAGGGCTTAGTCGCTATGACAAGGCCCGCCGATCCTCCGCCCGACGCAGACGTGACGGTGCCATCATCGAAATTGTACCCAACATCGCGCACGGCATGGCGGCCGGGTCGAAACGCCTTGCTCCTCTGCCACTGGACCTCGCACGAGCGGGCTTGGCGCGACAGATGACCCGTCGCTCCGTGCGAGCTTCGGCGAGGATGCTCAACGAGTCTTGAACCGGCAGCAAGACATCAAAGTCGCGGTCCGCGAAGGTGTGAACCGGTGGCGCGAGCGCACCGGCCCGAAGCCGAAGGACGGCAAGCGGCCAGCCCCGTTCTACGAGCCTGCCGACGTCGACCCCGACTTGCTGGCAGCGGAGGATGTGCTCTTTGCAATACCGCGGCGGGCGCCCTTCACGGCAACTACCGCCTCGCAGATCGCCCCTCGCAGGCTGCGTCTGACAACTCCGTTCCGTCCGGGAGTGCTCATGACCCTTGGCCGGATCCTGGTGTGGCTTCGGGGGCTTGCGCTGCTCCTCGGCGGGATCCTGCTGGATCGGCTGCGAGGCAATCACTCACCGAGAAGCCGGGCGATTCGCCTTCGCAAGACCATCGCCCGGATCGGCGGTTCCTTCATCAAGCTCGGCCAGCAGGCCTCGGTTCGAGCCGACCTGCTACCTCAGGAATACTGCGAGGAGCTGACTTCTCTGTTGGATCAGGTCGATCCGTTCCCTGTACAACAGGCAATCGCGTCAATCGAAAAGAGCACCGGGAAGTCATTGGGCGAGACGTTCGCAGCATTTGACCCCAACCCGATCGGATCAGCGTCCATTGCGTGCGTGTACCAGGCTGTTTTGCACACGGGGGAGCGGGTGGCAGTCAAGGTCCAGCGTCCCGACGTCGGTCGTCAGATCGCAGCCGACCTGCGTGTGCTGAGTTGGTTGGCTTCTGCCGCGGAGAGGCTGACCCTGGTGCGGCCCGGCTTCACGGAGAACGTCCTGACGGAGATTCGTACCGCTCTAATGGAAGAGTTGGACTTCTACCGGGAGGCGAAGTTCCAGGAGATCTTCCGGCGGCGGGCCAGGAAGGCCCGCCGGCCCTACTTCACAGCTCCGAAAATCTACGCGGATCTCTCCGGAGAGAACGTCATCGTGGAAGAGTTCGTCTCGGGTGTCTGGCTCTTCGAGTTGCTCGCTGCCGTCGAGACCAACGACACCGAGGCCCTCGCCCATATGGCAGAGTTGAACATCAACCCTGCAGAAGTTGCCAGGCGGATGATCTGGGTCAGTCATTGGGGTCTGTGGGATAGCGTGTTCTTCCACGGCGACCCGCATCCGGCCAATATCATCATCCAGCGTGACAACCGGTTGGTCTTCGTCGACTTCGGAGCAATGGGTTCGATGCCGGCATCTCGTCGATCCGCCATGCGCGAGATCTACAACCTGATGGAGCACGAGGACCTCGAGGGGATGGCCCGGCTGTCCCTGACCCTGCTCGAGCCACTGCCGCCGATCGACACCGACCGGGTCATCAAGGCAGTAGAGCAAGTCTTCTGGGATGCGCTGCTTGCCAACCGGAGTAGGAACTCAGAATGGTACGAGCGGACGACCGCCCAGCTGTGGCTCGGTTTCTTCCGAGTGACGAGCCGATTCAAGATACCGATGAGTTTCGACACGGTGCGACTGATCCGGGCGACTCTGCTCTATGACACGCTGGCGGCGCGCCTCGACCACGACATCGATCTGACCAAGGAGTACCGTCGCTACCGCCGCGACGCAGGAAAGAGCGCACGCAAGCGCGTGGTAGCTGCGACCGAGCGCCGCATCACCGAAGGGCTGGACAACGAGGATTACCTCAGGCTTGAACAGCTCACAGCACTGGGGCGCAGCGCCATCGTGCAAGCCGAGCGTTTGACGACACTGCGGTCGTTCAACTTCGGTGCGTATGTCGGGAAGCTGGTGGCAACCGTCGTCTTGACGATCTCGCTCGCGACCCAGCTCGCCGCGGTCACGGCAGCTGCCGTCCTGGCCGTGACAGTATTCGGGTCACCCGAAGCAGAGGGGTTTGGAGGGGCGCTGGAAAC
>JAHEDM010000293.1 GCA_024641205.1 Actinomycetes bacterium | reverse complement strand
GCCTGCAATCGCAGCAATTCCGCATTCTGTTCGGGCACAATCGGAACCTCGATTTCGTCGAGGTACGGCAGTTGCTGCCCCGTGTCATCGACGAGCCAGAAATGAGGGTTTCGGACGAACCGCATGTACTGCGCAGGCAAGTATTCTGCCAACATGAATGGGCCCAACCCAGCCATGTCTGATGGTGGGGTCCCAGGCGTCCAGGCGGCGCGAAAAGTCCCCTCATCAAGCGCCTGCTGCAGCTTGTGCTGCGGCAGGATTGGCAGGCTGTCGAGGATTGAAATTCCTGGTCCGAACGGTGCCGGGAAGGTGAGCACAATGTGGTGGTCATCTACGGCGCGCACCAGGAGCGGCTCATCGTTTACGCGCATATCAGCGGCAAGAACGCTGCCAACTCGGTCGTCATAGAGCGCCCGGAATGTGAACAGCACATCGGCAGCGGTGAAGGGGACACCGTCGGAGAAGCGCACGTTTGAGCGCAGGGTGAAGGTCCAGGTCAAGCCATCCGGGGCGCTGGTCCATTCCGTCGCGAGGCGAGGCTCCAAGTCACCCGTGTTTGGATTCAACCGCAACAACGTCGCGTGCGAGAGGAGGGCGTTCAGACGCGCGACGGGCCGACCCTCAACCAGGCGGTTGAAATGCGTCGGCTCGGTCCGGAATGACGCCACAAGTCGGCCGCCAGCCTGGGCCGCCGCGGACTCCGGTTGTGGTGTACCACAGCCCCCACTGATGGCACCCAACGCAACCAGGGCACCGGCGAGAACCAGGCGAAAAACTTTGGATAGCGTCATCGAAATCCCTTTGCTGGAGCCCAAAAATTTCATGGGAGTTTGCGCCGTATTATGAGTCAATTCTGGCGAATTCGTAGCTTGACAACGGCAGACGCCAGGACTCGCCTTTCACGATTTTGTCATTCACCTGACGTTTTTGTGTACGCCCCGACAACAGCCACCCAATGGTGCCTGGCCCGAAGGTGCTGTTTTGTTGGCATTCTTGCACTTGCCATCTAGTTATCTCTATAGGCCCCTGGTGGTACGGTACGTGCGTATTCATTGGCCCAAGTTGCCGGGTGCCGATTCCGGTTTCAATCGTGATGGTTCTGTTTCAAGAGTGAAATGGCTTATATGAGCGCAAATACACTTCGTCTCCACCGTTTCTCCCGCGTTGGGCTGGCTGCATTGGGCTTGGTCCTGCTGGCCGGATTGACGGCCCCGCCCATTTCGGCGCAACCCGGTGGCCATCGGGCCCGGATGTCGTCCGAACTGGCTCAAAAGCTGGCGGCCCCCGATCAGGGGACGCAGCTGCGGGTCATCCTGACGGCTCCCCAGGACGAGGTGGATCGGCTGGCGCAGAAATACAGCCTGACGATTGCGAGGCGGATGTTCTCCGGCGCGGTTTTCGAGGGCACCGTGTCCAGCATCGACGCGCTGGCGACTGACCCGAATGTCAGTTACGTCGAAGAGGACCGGAAGACGTTCAGCACGATGGCGGTGACGACTCAGGCCACAGGTGCTGACCAGGTATGGCAGGGCAGCGACGGGTCTTCGTTCGGCGGCATCACGGGCAAAGGCGTGGTCATTGCCGTGTTGGACTCGGGCATTGACTCGCATGAAGACGTCAGCAACCGCCTCCTGGCGTCGTTTGATTTCACCGATCCCAAGGGCCGAGTCAAGCGGGGAGGCGACGATGACTAGGGCCACGGCACACACGTGGCGGGCAGCATCGCCGGGAGCGGAAAAGGCGGCCAGACCAAGGATGGCGGGACGCCGTACATCGGCATGGCGCCGGGCTCCGAGCTCATCAGCATGAAGGTGCTGGGCGCGGACGGAGCTGGCTATATTTCGGACGTCATCGAAGCCATTGATTATTGCATCGCCAACCGTGAGCGTTTCGGTCTGAGGATCATCAACCTGTCGCTGGGCCATCCGGCGACGGATGCGTACCGGAATGATCCGCTGGCCCTGGCGGTCGAACGCGCGGTGGCGTCCGGGATTCTGGTGGTGGCGTCAGCGGGAAATATGGGGAAGAACGCCGAAGGTGTTCCGATTGTGGGAGCCATCGTGTCGCCTGGCTTCACGCCTGGAGCGCTCACGGTGGGTGCCATGAATACGAATGGCACGGTATTCCGGAGCGACGACAAGATGACGTCGTACAGCTCTCGCGGCCCGGTGGTCGATCCGGGCACGCCTGCACCGACCAACCCGAATGACCTTCCGAAGAACACGCTGCTCAAGCCGGATGTCGTGGCGCCGGGCAACGCGATTGTGTCAGCCATTCCGGAGGACAGCACGTTGTGGAACCTGCTGCCGGAGCGGCGGGTTCAGGTCTCCAGGAAGGGCACGTACCTGATGCTCTCCGGGTCGAGCATGGCGACTGCCATCACCAGTGGTGCGGCGGCGTTGATTCTGGAGGCCAACCCTGCTTTGACGCCGCGGCAGGTAAAGACCGCGCTTCAGCTCACGGCGCAGCACATTCCTGACGCGGGCATCATCGCGCAGGGCGCTGGCTCGATCAACGCCGCACTGGCGGTGACGTTTGCGACGCATACGAGCCCGGATGACCTGCAGACCTCAAACACGATCGGTGGGGAACAGGTCTTCGGGAGCGGGATCGCCTTCGGCCAGCCGTCGACCTGGGGAATGACGATGATCTGGGACAACACCATGATCTGGGACAACACCA
>JAHEDM010000068.1:2627-9501 GCA_024641205.1 Actinomycetes bacterium | reverse complement strand
GGCGGCGTTGATAGAGAAGTTCAAAGGATCCCGCCTCTTCGGTCACGTAACCCTGGAGAAATCGGTCCGTAGTCCGCTGTCAGAGTTGGCTGCCACCATTCTGTAGATCAAGCCGTCCGTTACCCGCCGTGGCCGGACTCGGGACTCAGTCTCAGACTCTCAGCTTCGACATGTAGTAGGCCTCTTCAATCCGCCACCTTCCCAGGAGCGCGTAAAGAGAGAACGAAAACATCAATGTGATCATCACCGGCGGAACTCCGGCCACTTCGCCCGGCGACCCACCTGGAATCAACTGTTCGACGAATTCCACCCAACCACCCGGGCCGGCGGGAGCGATCCACTGATAGAGAATGAACCCGATGATCAGTGACGGCAACGCGTACAGGTTGACGCCGCGGTAGGCACCCCGCGTGCCGTAGAGGCTGTCCGAGAGGTAGCTCCGCCTTCGCACGAAGAAGAAGTCGGCCAGAAAGACGCCCAATATCGGTATGAGAACCGAGAGCAGCAGGCCGATCAGATCGGTCCAGAGCGAAGCGTCCACAATGAGCGAAAGACTCGCGGACACCACAACAAGCGCGACGCCACCAGCCCATGTGGGGGCTCTGGCCACCAACGTCTGGATCGCGCTCGAGGCACTGTAGAGAAACGCAAAGGGTTGATCGCCTTCAGCGCCCAGTAGCCAGAGCACCGCCAGCACGGCGCCGAAAACTCCGGCAGAAGAACCGAAGAACCCAGCGACCACACCGGCCGGAGTTGGGTCTGTGAGGCTGTTGGTCGCCGCAGCCAGTCCGCCCAGCAGAACGGCAATGAGCGCCGGGACCCCATATCCGGCGCCAACGCTCGACGCAGCTGTGCCCTGATCCAGTGCGAATCTGGCTGTGTCGGCGACCAGGGGAAAGAAGATCACCGCTCCGCCCACCACCAGATCGACTCCCAGCCAGAAATGCGCCCCGGGGGTCTGCTCGAGCATCAGCACGAGATCCAGATCGGAGACGATCCGCCAGATCAGAGCCAGCATGACCCCGAGCCCCACCCAGAAGGCAAACCACTTGACCCAGGTTCGGACAACGAGCTGCGGACCGAGAATCAGGAAGAAGGCCGCCAGCATCGCGACGATGATGGTGCCCCACGACCGATTGATCGCCGGCCCGTTGAAAAGGTCGAAGGCGGCCGCAAGCGAGCGGCCGGCGGTTTCGAGTTCCAGGGCGGCCCACGAAACGAGAAAGGCTACCGCCACAGGCACGAACAGCCAGGAACCAACCATCCCAAGCGCAGGTCGCACCATGACCGCGGTCTTCTCGCTCACCGTCGCAGCCGCGTAGGCAACTGCGGCGAGGAGCCCCACCCCCAAGAGAACCCCGATGGGGACCACGAGCAGCAGCTGGCTCCCGGATAATCCGAGCCCACCCGCGGCCGTGCTGGACATGAGGCGGATCCCAACCAGGAGAAGAGGGATGCCGACCGCAAACGACACCCACAACCCGGTCAACTCGGCGGTGTCGAGGGACGCTTGCCGGGTGGGCGACCGAAAGGAGGGACTCCTGACGGCGGGCAATCGGATCCTGGCCATAGGTATCAGAGTCTAGAGTCGGCCGGCCCCGATTCCGACGCGACGTACTATGGGTTGGTGCTGTACCTGACCCAGCCGGAGAACCTCGAGGCCCTCTTCCCGAACGAGCCGCCCTTCCGGACACGCCAATTGCGGGAATGGCTGTACGAGCACCCGGTACTCGCTACCGAGGAGATGACCAGCCTTCCGAGCACCCTCCGTACTGAGCTGGCCGACCGGTTGTGGCCGTTCGTGCTGGAGGTGGAGCAGTCGGCGGACGCCGGGATGACCCGGAAATGGCTGTTCAGGACGCCAGACGGAGCGGCGATCGAGGCGGTACTGATGGGCTATGCCCGAAGAACCACCTTGTGTATCTCGAGCCAGGTGGGTTGCGCCCTGGGTTGCACTTTCTGCGCCACGGGTCAATTCGGTTTCGAGCGCCATCTCGAGGCGGGAGAGATCGTCGCCCAGGTCGCCTTCGCGCAGGCTTTCCTGGCCGGCGGCGGAATGAAGGGTTGTCCCAGCAGGATCACCAACATCGTGTTCATGGGAATGGGCGAACCGCTCGCCAATTATGCGCGGGTGCGGGAATCGATACGGAGAATGATCGAGCACATGGGTATTTCGGCCCGGGCGATTACGGTCTCGACGGTCGGCGTGGTCCCTGGGATGCGTCGGCTGGCCGCCGAGCCTTGGCAGGTGAACCTGGCCGTGAGCCTGCATGCCGCCGAAGATGCACTGCGGACGACGCTCGTCCCGCTCAACAAACGATACCCACTCGAACAGGTTGAGGCTGCTGCCGCTGAATTCTTTACTGCCAAGCACCGCCGGGTATCGATCGAGTGGACGATGATCGACGGCGTAAACGACTCGGACGTGCAAGCGGCCAAGCTGGCTGCCATCGCCCGGCGGCTCCATGCTCATGTCAATCTGATCGCCCTCAACCCCACCCCTTTGACTCCGGACCGGCCCGCTCGCCGCGCGCGGATCGAAGGCTTCCTGGGGGTGCTCCGTCGCGAAGGCGTCAATGCAACGCTGCGCGACACACGCGGCAGCGATATCGATGCCGCGTGCGGTCAACTTCGGGCGCGCTCCGCCGGCCAGTAGCCCCTTTTCGCCTCCGGAGATTTCAACCCCGCCCGGTGTCAAACTCAGGACGGGAGAGGACGAGAAGCTGGTTGGAGCCACTCGGTACGAAGCGGACGGCGCCCGGAACGGCGGCTGCGAACGATGAAAGTCCAGGCGGACACGCACCGGGTCGGATCCACATCTGTGCAGCGGTTACGGATGATGCTCAAAGACCACACCCCGGTGGAAGATCCTCGAGCCAAACTCTAGAAAGCGAAACGCTTCTCTCAAGGCGGCCGGGCAACCGGCCGAAAACCTTTGGGAAGGGTTGAATCCACTAGCGGTTCTCGAGGAGAGTTCGTCATGAAGAAGCACATTCGCTTGTTGATTGCAGGCATGACGGCACTCGTGATGCTGGCGGCTGCTTCCAGTTCCTATGTCGTCAAACGCGGCGACACCCTCTCCGACATCGCCCGGGAATTGGATACCACCGTGGCCGCCATTGCGGAGGCAAACGGGATTTCGAACCCGAATCGGATCTACGTAGGCCAGGAGCTCATCATCCCCGGTTCAAACGCCTACATCGTTCAGCCCGGCGACACGCTCCAAAAGGTCGCCCGCAAGACGGGGACCACGGTGGCGGTTCTCGCCGAGGCGAATGGCATCACTAATCCGAACCTTCTGTACGTTGGCACCCAATTGCAGCTCATGGTTCCCACCCACACTTTCCAGGTAGACACCGGCTCCGCAACGACCCATGTCGTTCAAGCTGGAGACACTCTGGGAGGATTAGCTGCCCGCTATCAGACCACGGTTTCCAGCATCGTTGAGCTGAACCGGATTGCCAATCCGAATCTGATAAGAATCGGTGCGACGTTGGTGGTCGACGGCGGCGGATGGTTGTGTCCGGTCCTGGGTGGGACATTCTTCAATGACTGGGGCTTCCCCCGCTCCGGCGGACGGTTCCATGAAGGCAACGACATATTTGCGGCTCGCGGAACGCCGATCGTTGCTCCGGTCAGTGGCACTCTCCTGCAAGTAGTCGGCAATATCGGCGGGTACCAGTTCAACCTCGAAGGCGATGATGGCAACCTCTACATCGGCTCGCACATGGACCGGTTCGCCAAAGACGGATACGTCCAGGCCGGTGACACCATTGGGTATATCGGAGACAGCGGTAACGCCCTCGGCTCACGCCCACACCTGCACTTTGAAATCCACGCCGACCGTGAGAACCCGGTCAACCCCTACCCGACTCTTGCAGACGCGTGTGGCTAGGCACCCAGGGATCCGACCGGCCGGAACGACGTACGGCTAGGTGTCGAGCACCAGTTCCCGCAGGTGAGTCAGCCCGACAGGACCGGAACCGAGCACCCGGGCATGGAACTCTTTGAGGTCGAACTCATCACCTTGGCGGGTCTGCATTTCGGACCGGAGGTCGAGGATGACCCGCTCCCCAACCTTGTACGAAATCGCTTGACCCGGCCATCCGAGGTACCGGATCACTTCGGATGTCGCATAATCGGGGTACAAGAAAGCCAGATCGGTGAGCATCTTCGCCGCAGTCTCGAAGCTCCAGGCTTCGCCGGGACGGAACGGAGCGTCAACGGGGATGCGATATCCGAGATGCAGGCCAAGATCGATGACCACGCGACAGGCCCGCATCATCTCCGCCGACAGCATGCCCAGCACGTACTCGGGTTTCTCCAGATAACCGAGTTCATCCATGAGGAGCTCGGTATACAGGGCCCATCCTTCACCGTACCCGGGATGCCAGATGGCTACCCGATGTAGGCGACTCAATCGATCGGCGAGTGTTAGCTGGATCCCGCACTGCAAGTGGTGACCGGGGAAACCCTCGTGGTAGGCCGTACTCACCTCATCCCACAGTGGGATGGCCTGCTGATTCCCGAGGGAGTACCACACCGTCCCGGGCCGGGAGTAATCCTCGGACGGCTGGACGTAGTAGGCACCCAACGACCCGCCGGGCGGAGCGATCTTCACCTCGAGCTTCTTGATGGGCTCCGGGACGTCGAATTGAACCCGGTCCAGCTCGGCCAGGGCCAGCTGCTGTCGTTCGGTCATGAGCCGGATGAATTGGCTCGGGTCTGAGGCGGAGCGAGCCGGGTCTGTCTTCAGGAGTTGCACCACGTCCGGCAGCGATTCGTCCGGCTCAATCCGGCTTGCCACGGCGACCATGCGTCGATGCAGCGAAGCCACTTCGGTCCAACCCCACCGGTAGGTTTCCTCCGGATCGATCTCCATACCGAGATGTCGATGGGCATGCCGCAGATAACGGTCACGGCCCACCCCATCCTCGACGGGAGCATCCGGGAGGTACTGGTTCTGCAGGTAGTCGGCGAAGCTTGCGAACGCCTCCCGGGCCAGCTGCGATGCAAGCTCGAGGCGTGACTCGAGGCGAGCCTTCCCGCCGCCCCGGGCTCGAAACCGGTCGGGAGCTGATGCAAAGTATGAACCAGCGCCCGCGTGAACCCGAGCATCCTCGATTCCGGCGAGAACCTGCCGACGGGATACCAGAAGAGATCCGCGCCTTCCCTCCTCCAGCGTCCACCGGTAGCCCTCCAGAGCTTCGTTGAGCGTCTCCATCCGGACGGTGATGTTCTCCCAACCAGCGGAGGTCGTGGTGTCCATATGATCGAAGACCTGTCGAACATGTTGCAGCGGCGACGCAACCGTATTGAGATCGCGGAAGGGATCTCCAGCTGAGATCTTGTCGACCTCGTCATCGAGAAATCCCGAGCCAACCCGACCTGCCAAGACCTCCCATCGGTCATGACCGGCAGGCAGATCGACGAATTCCCGTTGGTAGCGGCGCAGCCGTCTCTCCCTCTCCCGAATACCCTCCGGACTCAGGTCGTCCCACAGATGATCGAACCCATCGACACCCACGAAAGTTGCCTCGATCGGTGACAATTCGACTAGTTCGTCAACAAGATGATCACTCAGGTCGAAGACAGCTCCGCTGGTCATGGCAACTCGATTCCACGAGAACCGTTGTACCGGGCCACCTCACCCAACCAGCGGCCACTTGGTTTGACCGTCCGCTGCTGGGTGAACCGGTCGACCGCGATCAATCCGAAGGTTGGCCCGTACCCGAACACCCATTCAAAGTTGTCGAGGGCACTCCAGTGGGTGTAGCCGAGCACATCGACGCCGTCGTTGAGAGAATCCCGTACCCCTCGCAACGCCCGTTGTGCATACTCGATGCGCCGGGCGTCATCTGCTACGGCAACACCGTTTTCGGTGATCAGCACAGGAACGTGCCCCGTCTCCGCCCACGCCCGACGGACGGTGGCTTCGAGGGCTTCCGGCCAGAACTCATAACCCATCAAGGTGGTCTCGACCCCCTCTTCCGGACCAAGCTGGCCAGCCGGACCAACCCGGGTGCGGGTATAGGTCTGGACTCCGATGAAGTCATCACCACGGGCAGCCGCGAGAAACACATCCTCATAAGGACCTCGCAGGGCCGCCACCGCATCTTCACCCCCGTCCATCGTCACCCACTGACTCATGGCCAGCGTCAACCCGGCCTTCGCTCCGGCGGCGCGGATCACCTCGACCGCCCGATGATGGGCGTCGATGAACGTCTGGTTGGCAGCGGCCCGCCGAGAATAATCCTGCTCACCGGGCGGGAAGAGACCGACCAGATACCCCATGGTGGCAACGACATTTGGTTCGTTGATCGTGCAGACCAACTGCAACTGGTCGCCGATGGCTGCCATCACTCGCTCTGCGTAACGTCCGAAGAGATGTGCGGTTGTCGCAGCCGCCCAACCGCCCTGCTCGGTCACCCAGCGAGGTGTCGTAAAATGATGAAGCGTCACGATCGGTTCCACGCCGGCCTCCCGGCAGGCCCCGACCATACGGGCATAGTGGTCCAAGGCAGCCTTCGAGAACTCGCCTTCCTCCGGCTCGATGCGGCTCCACTCCAGCGAGAAGCGGTACATGTTGAATCCCAGATCCGCAATAAGCTCAATATCCTCCCGGTATTGGTGGTAATGATCACAAGCGTCACCGCTTGGCTCCACACACGACGAGGCCGGGTCGTGTTCCCACGCCCACCAGTCGTTGTTCCAGTTGCCGCCCTCGACCTGATGAGCCGCGGTGGCCGGGCCCCACAAGAACCCCTTGGGAAATGGCGTTCCGTCCATCTGATCGACATTAGTGCACGTTCGGACCGCGACTCGGAGAGCGCACTCGACCTCATGGCGCGCCCGGCCGGCCTCCAGCTAAAAG
>JAHEDM010000068.1:0-2617 GCA_024641205.1 Actinomycetes bacterium | reverse complement strand
TGTCAGACTGTCGGCGTGAAA
This sequence comes from Actinomycetes bacterium, assembly GCA_024641205.1. GTDB lineage: Bacteria > Actinomycetota > Acidimicrobiia > Spongiisociales > UBA4744 > UBA4744. The sequence continues at coordinate 2,596 of JAHEDM010000068.1, read as the reverse complement.
GGATACGACGCTGCGAGCTATGGCGACACGGTGCTCGCTCGGTACGCATATCCCCCCGAACTCGACCTCATGGCGCGCCTCGCCGGCCTCCAGCTAAAAGAGCGCTGGGGAGATTGGGACCGCTCCCCATTCTCGGTCGTGAGCGAAAAGCACGTTTCGGTGTACCGACCGATCACGCAGTAGACCTCACAACCGCTCTCCGGCTCGCACGGCCACGGGCAATCGGTTCTCGGCCGGGGCCAGAGGACACGACCACCGATCGGAGTGCACACACGACGGGTGGTAGGCATAATTGAAATCCACGATCACCTCGTCGCCATTGCTCCCCAGGTCGGCGCCTTTGGCGGAGTCGAGCAGGTAGCGGCCTCCGCCGTAGGTCTCATTCCCGTTGGTGAGATCACCAAAGGGCACGAACACACCTCCCCCGTATCCCTCCAGCCAGTAGAACACCAGACTGCCAACCGCGCCGCCGACCTCTATCTCGGCATGCCCGAACCGGCGGAAGGCCGACTCACCGGATCCGCTATGTCCGATCAGGGTCCGATCTTGTTCGCTGAAAGGAAGGACTATCACCTCGAATCGCAAGGTGGGGTCGTACGCGAAGTAGTGCAATCCGCCAAAGCTTGCGCGCGTCTCGTCGTCGAGCGGGCTTTGCGGGTGGTCGCGAAACAGCTCATCGCGAGCCTGGCGCCACGCCGTCCAGGCCGGTTCACCGACTCCGCGCCCGCGGACTGCACCGTAATGATCGCTCACACGGCGGCGGTAGTCCCAGAGATCCAGATGAAGGGAGGAGGGCATGTGAGTATCCATGTCTGCGGCCGACCGCAGCATAGGGGACCGCGCACCAGTGTGATCGGACGAGCGCTGGCACACAGAACCGAAGAGCCTGTCCGGCGGTTAGGCTTCGATCGACAACCCCTTTGGAGGCCCCCAATGGCTGAAGGCAAGAAGTTCAGCGAGGCGCTCGATTATCACTCCCGAGGACGCCCCGGGAAGGTGGAGGTCCGGGCAACCAAACCCACCGCAACGCAGCATGACCTCAGCCTCGCCTACACACCTGGTGTTGCCGAGCCCTGTCTCGAGATCAACCGCGACAACGATCTGGCGTTCCAATACACCAACAAAGGAAACCTGGTGGCCGTCGTCACCAATGGTTCGGCGGTGCTCGGGCTCGGGAACATCGGTCCGCTGGCCAGCAAGCCGGTGATGGAGGGCAAAGGGGTGCTCTTCAAGCGGTTCGCCGATATCGATGTATTCGACGTCGAAGTCAACGCGAAAAGCGCGGCCGACATCATCCGTTTCTGTGAGATGTTGGAACCCACCGTTGGGGGTATCAACCTTGAAGACATCAAAGCTCCTGAGTGCTTCGAGGTCGAAGAAACCCTCAAGGAACGCCTGAATATCCCCGTCTTCCACGACGATCAGCACGGCACAGCCATCATCGCTGGAGCCGGGTTCCTCAATGCGTTGGAGATCTCGGAGAGGGATATTGCTAAAACGACGGTCGTCATGAATGGGGCGGGCGCCGCCGGGATTGCATGCGCCAAGTTCTTCGTCGAGCTTGGCGTCAAGAGAGAGAACTTGCTGTTGTGCGACTCTCAGGGTGTCATCTACCAGGGGCGCACAGAAGGCATGAACCCCTATAAGGCCGGGTTTGCGGTGGAAACAGAAGCGCGCACTCTCGCCGATGCCCTCGTCGGAGCCGACGCCTTCGTTGGTGTTTCGGTTGCCGGAGCGGTAACGCCGGAGATGGTGGCGACCATGGCCGATCAGCCGATCATTTTTGCTCTGGCCAATCCCGACCCGGAGATCTCCTACGATGATGCCCGCCGGGTGCGACCCGACGCCATCGTCGCCACAGGACGGAGCGACTTCCCCAACCAGGTCAACAACGTGCTCGGATTCCCGTTCATCTTCCGGGGAGCCCTCGATGTACGCGCCTCCAGCATCACAGAAAGCATGAAAGTCGCCGCCGCGACCGCGCTGGCCGAACTGACCAAAGAGCCGGTATCAGACGTGGTGTTGGACGCCTATCAACTCGATCACTTGTCCTTCGGTCCCGACTACATCATCCCGAAACCCTTCGATCCGCGGGTGCTCTGGTACGTTGCTCCCACCGTGGCGATGGCCGCGACCAGAGAAGGCATCGCGGCCCGACCGTTGCTCGACGAAGAGACGTACCGGGAGCAGTTGAAGGCGCGATTCCAGGCTTCGTACGGTCTGATGCACACCGTGACTCTCAAGGCCAGGCAGCTACCCCTTCGCATCGTCTATCCGAATGCCGCAGATGACCGCATCATTCGCGCCGCCCGCCGGGTGGCAGACGAGAAGCTCGCAACACCGATCCTGCTCGCTCCGGTCGCCGAGATCAATCAACTCGCCGGTCAGATGAAAGTCCCCCTCGACGGTATTGAAATCATCGACATACTGAAGGAGAAAGCGAACCGGCAACGCTACGCCCAGACTCTCTTCGGTCTACGGCAGCGCAAAGGCATGACCATCGACGACGCCACCCGGGCCGTTCTCAACCCGGACATGTATGCGGTTCTGATGGTGAAGGAGGGCGACGCGGAAGCGGTCATGGGTGGTTTGACCA
>JAHEDM010000292.1 GCA_024641205.1 Actinomycetes bacterium | reverse complement strand
GCCGCCCGCTATGTGGCGCGGCACATAATCGGCGCGCGGGCCCTCCGCCAACTCGGCCTTGAACGATGCTGGTACGCCGTGTCGGGAGCAGCGGCACTGGGATCGCCCGTGCAGTACTTCTGGCAAGCGCTTGGACTTCCCCTCCATGAGGGCTGGGGAATGACTGAAACAACTGCCGTGTCGGCGGTACAAGCCCCGGACGATCTCCAGGCGGGGGCGGTTGGCCGCCTCATCGACGGCCTCGAACTCCGGCTGGCCGACGACGGCGAAATCCTGGTCCGGGGAGCCAGTGTATTCAACGGATACCACGAGGAGCCGGACCTGACGACTGAAGTGCTCGACGAGCACGGCTGGCTCCACACCGGCGACGTCGGCCGGGTCAGCCCGGATGGTCGACTTCAGATCATTGACAGAAAAAAGGACATCATCATCACCGCCGGCGGCAAGAACGTCGCTCCGCAGGAGATCGAAAAACGGCTCAAATCCCACGCAATCATCGAGGAGGCACTAGTAGTAGGCGAAGGCCGTCCCCACCTGGTTGCGCTTCTGGCCTTGGGAACGGAGGAGCTGGCCGGCTGGCGCAGCCGCCACGATTTCGCCGACCCCTCCCGCCCGGACGCAGCTGCCGCACTCGACAAACACATCCAGAGGATCGTCGATGACGTGAATCGACGTTTCTCGCGCCCGGAACGGATTCGCAGCTGGGCGATCGTGCCTACCGGATTCCCACCCGAAACGATGACCCCAACGGTCAAACTGCGGCGAAATGCAGCGGCCGGAAGATTCGCCGCGGAGATCGACCAGCTCTACAGCAGTTGATCCGCAACCGGCCGACCCGTTGCCAGTTCAACGGCATCGTCCGGTTCAAGAATCCCAACATCGGAAACGACCGCCGTGAACCAATCGAGAGAGATGACCTCGGCGAGACTGGCCGGGCGAAGCCTGCCAACCGCCCTTTGAAACAAAGGAGCCGGTAACACTTTCTCGGCCGCACCGACCAGGTAGAAGGGAACACCAATCGCTCGCGCCCGCCGCGCCAACGAGGCCGTCCCCGTCTTGTTGATGGCGAATCCGGGACCTATGGCGTCGGCTCCCGCTAACACCAGATCCATGCCGGGCAAGAGCTCGATGGCCACATCGTCTTCCAGAAGTTCAACATCGAACCCGATCGCCGTGAGATTCGCGGCCATCTCGACGCCCTCCCCGATAGGCATCGCTTCGGTGCAGCACACATTGAATGCGACAACCCTTTTCGCCTCCTCGAGTACCGCCCGCACCGAGCTGGACGCTGAGTGAATCAAGACCGTCGAGCGTTCGGTGATGAGCTCAGCACCGATCTTGCCGATCAGGCGGGAGGACGCCTCCAAGCGATCGGCCAGATCTGTCGCCGCGGCCGCAACCTCTTCCGGCCCGCCCGGCAGTGCCAGATACACCACGTTACGAAGATTGGCGATGGGGGCCATGACCGGCTGATGGTCGATCAACAGCTCAACCGCATCGCTGATCGGATCGGGGAACGCCTCCGGGGCGTGGTCCGCAACGTTGCGAGCCAGTTCGGCAACGGCGCGGGCCGCGGCCGTACCTACGGTCGCCGCGCTCCCCACCTCATCGAACGCAGCCGCTCCAACCTGCCGCCAGGCGGACCAATCACGCCACTCGGTCATGTGCACCTCTTCAGAGGAGCCAGAATAGACGCAACCAGCGACCAGCGACCGCTAACCGCCTTTCGGCTGGAAGCTGGGAGCGAAGCGTTCTGGCGGCTGAAAGCTGGTTACTCGGAAGACCGCAGGTCTTCCGCATGTGCGATGTGCACGGTCCGTTGGGGAAACGGGATCTCGATCGAGTCGGCATCGAACCGGTTCTTGATCCGCCTGAACAGCTCACGGCGCACCAACCACCGCTTGTCCGGCGCCACCTTGAGGTAGCCGCGGATGGTGACCGACGAGTCTCCAAGCTCCTGAACGCCGAGGACGACGGGTTCCTCCAAGACGGAGTTCGACCACTCAGGATCGACTGCAAACCGAAGCAACTCATCTCCGAACACTTCCAGGGCGCGGTCGACGCTCTCGCCGTAGGAGATGCCAACGTCGATGACCACCTGTGCATAGCTCTGTGTGAAATTCGAGGCAACGGCAATTTCCCCGTTGGGGACGTAATGGACGTTGCCGTCCAGATCGCGCAGCACCGTCACTCGTAAACGCATGTCGACCACCGAGCCGGTAACGCCGGCGATCTCGACAACGTCGCCGATCCCAAACTGATCTTCGGCAAGGATGAAGAACCCGGAAATGATGTCCTTCACCATGCTCTGGGCGCCAAAGCCGATGGCCACGCCGAACGCCGAACCGATGGCCACGAACGGCGTGATGGGTATGTCCCAGATGTTCATAACGGTGAGCAACCAGATCAGGGCAACCGTGATGGCCGCCACCTTCCGACCTGCCTTCCAGAGGGTCTCGGCACGTTGCCTGCGTTCGACGGCTTCGATGTCGTCGCCCCGCGCCATACGATCAATCGCCCGGCCGACCAGTCGCACAAAAACCCACCAGAGAACGATGGTCCCGACCAGGACGGCGACGGTCTGGACCAGTTGAGTCTGGTGAACCGGGTCGGCGAAGAAGTCCTGCATAGCTTGCAGGGTAGGTCAAAGAGACCTGACTGCCGTGGTTTGTGGCATCAGCAACCAGCGACCAGCGT
>JAHEDM010000067.1 GCA_024641205.1 Actinomycetes bacterium | reverse complement strand
CCATTCGGCACCCGCGGTCGAGAACCAGACACCCGGCTTGGTTGAGAACGGGGCACCCTGGATCCCGGCAGCGACCAGCCAAGGATCGGCCGCAAGAACGTCTTCCAACAACACCCCGGCCAATTGATCGGGTGCCAAACGCAACCACTCTTCACCGTCCCGGGACAGCCAGATGACGGAGTAGGCACTGTCGGGCGGCTCAACGTAGTTTTCCATCATCCACCGGTTGGCACCGATCGCAACCAGCCCGACTCCGCCGGTCGTGACCTGCGCCGGGCGATCGTTCTGTCTAGTCCCGAGAGCGTCATGCGAATCTAAGGGAGACCAGCTCATGGCGTCGGGTGAAACCCAGACAGAAGGCCTATTCAGGATGGACCCGACCGCCACCAACCCGCGATCAAACACCGTAACATCGCTCACTTCCGTGAAAGCCGGCCCGGAGCCCGTCAAACCCTTGGTCGCGACCTTCCAGCTGCGCCCGTCCAATTCGGCAACCCACGCCGCCCCGTTGTGATTACTCGAGTTACTCCAGCCAACCGCCACCAGCCTCCCTTCCCACACGACAACGTCACTCATAGCACCCAGGTGCTGGTCGTCACTGGGAGATGAAACGTCATCGAAGGATCGCTCAATCGCATCGTCGGGAACCCGCTCCCAATTTTCACCATCGGCAGAGACCCATGCCGCGGGGCTGCGGCGCTCTCGAAGCTGGCCCCATTCGTTGTACCGTTTAACCCCCCCTGCATCGGTCCAAGCGCCGACGGCCACAAGACCGGACTCCGTCTCGAGGATCGCGTTGACTTCGGCGTCCGAGAAGACGTCCGGGTCGGTCATGACGAGGTCCCATGCGAGTGCGTCGCTCGAAGTCCAAATGGTGGTCCCGTCGTCGTCCACAACCGCCGCGAACAATCCGAACCGGGTATCGACGATCTCCACGATTTCCCCGGTCCCAGGAAGGTCAATCGCCACCCAACCAACCGAAAGGTCGCCTTCCAACGGCGCCCGGGTTGTGGTCGTGATCGATTCGAACGAATCGACATCGAGCGGATCATGCGGCTCCGGAGTTACCTCACCCCGATACGACCGCAAGGCTCCAACAACCAGCACCAGGATCAAGGGGATGAACCAGCGGGGTGGGCGGCGCCGAGAAAAGCGATCCTTCTTCGGCTGCTCGACCGTGACACGCGCTTCTGATCGGTCTTCGCTCATCCCCATAAGAAAGTCGGATCCCGATAGGTTCTCCGTCAGCCTATGCCAAAGGAAGGGGAGACGGGAAGGCTTCACTCAGAGAGCGACACCTGTGTCCGGATGAAAGAAGTGAAGGTGACGAGGGTCGAGTGTCAGCTCTATCAGGTTGCCTCGAACGGGCAGTCGGTCCGCAGGCAAACGGACTTCCAGCCGCCACGTCCCGGCTTGCACCCAAGCCACCGCGAACGACCCGGCATCTTCGACGCGGCGGACCGTACCGTGCAGGCAGATCGCGAACGGCGTGCCGGGCGCTGCCACAGCCACGTGCTCGGGTCGAATGCCGACTATCAACTCCCGACCCTCATAGCGGTGTAGTTCCGGTCGGGTCCGCCCGATGGCTGGGTCGAGCAGCAGGCGATCGTTCCCGATCGGCAACCACCAGCCTCGGTCGTCGCGCTCCGGTAGGACGATCGTGTGGTTCATGTGCCCGAGGAATCCGGCAACGAATAGCGAATGAGGGTGGTCGTAGATCTTCTGAGGAGGGCCCAACTGCCGAAGGGTGCCCTCCTCATCGAAGACGGCCACCCGGTCGCCGAGCGCCATGGCCTCCCGCTCATCGTTCGTGACGTACACCATGGTCGAGCCGAGTTCTCGATGCAGGCGGACGATCTCCAATCTTGTCCGCTCCCTGATCTTCGCGTCGAGTGAGGCCAGCGGTTCGTCCATGAGCAAGAGGTTGCTCTCCTGAACCAGAGCGCGGGCCGTGGCCACCGAGTGCCGGTGCCCGGCGGAAAGCTCGGCCGGCATCTTTCCCAACAAAGCGCGGATCCCCAGGTTCGTGGCACCGGCATCGACCTCTCGGTCACGGTCGGACTTGGGCACCTTGCGCATGGCAAGCGGAAACCGAATGTTGTCCCGGGCAGTGAAATGCGAATACAACCCTCCATCCTGTTGGACCATCGCCACACGCCGCTCGCGAGTAGGAATCTGGGTCACGTCCTCGCCGTCGAAGAGGACCCGGCCCTCGCTCGGTGCCTCCAGGCCGGCAATGACACGCAAGATCGTCGACTTCCCGCAACCGGATGGACCGAGCAACACCAGCAACTCACCTGGTTCGATGTGCAAGTCGAGGCTTTTCAGCACCTCCGCACCTTTGCCAAACACTATGGATACCCCGACCAGCGTCACCGATACCATCAGCCCGGCCTCCCGGGCGGCGACGGCCCGACGCGATCGTCTAGCACCGCCGGAACGCGCAACCGCACTGAATTGATGAGTTCCAACCCTTCGGCCCGGACCAGGTCGGACACAAGGATGGGGGCTTCCTTTATCTCACCCGCCTCGAGCAATACCCGCCGCATGACGCCGGGAAGGCAACCCGACGCGACCGGCGGAGTCACCCAGGCGCCATCGACGCGAACGATCACATTGGCAATCGTCGATTCAGTGAGCTCACCGTCGAGGTTGACAAGCAAGACATCTTCGGCGGCCGGGTGGCGGAGTCGAGCCTCCTGGTATCGCTCGCGCAGGGATGTTTTGTGGAAAAGCCGCCAGTCTGACGGATCAACCGGAACATGATCGACGACTACCCGGAGCGGTTGGACTGGTTGGACGAGCCTGTCGACCTGCACATTGAGCTGCCCGTCCTGGCCGAGTGACAGCCTCACCCGGGCGACTTCTTCGGTGATCCCTTGTGCGGTCGCCTCCAGGCGGCGTTCCACCTCTGTACGGTCGAAGAGGAAGCCGCAATACGCAGCCGACTCCTGCAGTCGATCCAGGTGCTCGCCCAGATAGAAGTACCCCGGTCCGAATTCCCAGCGCATGGTTTCGATGAGCTCGAAGTCCGCAGCCTTGCGAATGAGTACACGCGCTTTGGTGCGTGTTTCCGCGTATTCCTGGTCCGTCCGTGATTCGTGGGTGATACCGCCACCAATCCCGTACGAGGCGGTTCCGGAGTCCAGGTCAATGGTGACGGTTCGAATGGCCACACTGAACGAGGCAGCAGGAGCGCCACTCCCCGGCGGCGCGAGCATCCCGATCGCACCGCAGTAGACCCCGCGCGGGGCGGCCTCGACATCGGCGATGATCTCCATGGTCCGGACCTTGGGGGCTCCGGTGACCGACCCACACGGGAACAAGGCTCGAAAGAGATCGACGGTGCTGGTGCCGGATCGCAGATCGGCCGAGACCGTCGACACGAGCTGCCACACCGTCTCGTACTGCTCTGCAGCGATGAGTTCATCGACGCGGACCGTCCCGAAGCGGGCGACCCGACCCAGATCGTTTCGGATGAGATCGACGATCATGACGTTCTCCGCTCGCTCCTTTTCCGAAGTGAGCAGAGCAGCCAGCAACGCCCGGTCTTCCTCCACCCACCGGCCCCTGGCCGAAGTGCCCTTCATAGGCCGGCACACAACGTGATTGTCTCGTCGGACAAAGAAGAGTTCCGGTGAAGCGCTCAGTATCTGGAACCGACCGGTATCGATATATGCGCCGTAGGCCGCCGACTGGGCAGTGAGCAGATCCCCATAGAACGCATGTGGATCACCTCGGAACCGGGCTGATTGCCGATAGGTGTAGTTCACCTGATAGGTGTCGCCTGCCCGAATATGTGATTGGATGCGATCCAGGGACTGTGTATACCTGGCGCGCTCTTCAACGCCTTCCCAGGTAGACAGGTTGTATTCGCCGACGGTGACCGGGCCCGCATCGAAACGATGGTCATAAAGGGCGAACCACAGCAACGGAAGCGGTTCATCTGCCCTTCCGTCCGCCCGAACCGTCAGTACCTGATCGAAGGCAGGCGATGCCTCATAGGAGACGAAACCGGCGGCCCACTTTCCTTTGGCGACTTCGGCTTCAACATGAGCGAAGGCCGGGATCACCTCATCGATGTGGCGCGCTTGGACAACGTCGCCCGCTCCTCCAAATCCATACCGATGGCCGCTGCGGCGATCATCGAAGCGAATCTCCACGATCGACGCTCCGATCGACCGGTTCAGCTCAACGGCTCAAACCGGGCCTGGAAGAATCGAAGTTCCGAAGGCTCGTACGTGAATCGCAAGCCGTTGATTGCCTCCCGATCCTGGTAGACCGAAACAACCGACTCGGCTGTCACATCCATATGAGCCTGCGTATAGACCCGGCGTGGGATCGCCAGACGAACCAGCTCGAGCTTCGGATAGTGATGATCACCGGTCGCCGGGTCACGCCCGGCGGACACGATCCCCCGCTCCATCCCGCGCACCCCGGCATCAACATAGAGCGCCGCGGTGAGCGCCTCTGCCGGGAAATCTGTCTGGGGTAAATGCGGCAAGATGGCCGCCGCATCGAGGAAGATCCCGTGGCCACCGACCGGTCGAACGATCGGGACGCCTGCTTTGATCAGTTTGTCCCCGAGGTATTGGACCTGACCGACCCGGGCCGCAACGTGATCGTCGTTTTCGACCATTTCATAGATACCTCGAGCCAACGCTTCCATGTCTCGCCCGGACATTCCTCCGTAGGTGTGCAGCCCTTCGAAGGCCACCAGCAGCGCCCTGGCCCGGCGGGCCAACTCCGCGTCCCGCAGAGCCAGGAACCCACCGATATTGACCAGATTGTCTTTCTTGGATGAAACCGTTGCACCATCGGAATATGAGCAGATCTCGGCCAGTATCTCTCCGACCGACTTGTCGTGGTATCCGCCTTCCCGCTGCTGGATGAAGTACGCGTTTTCCAACGCACGGGTGGCGTCGAGCATCACGAGAATTCCGTGCTTGGTACAGAACTCGAAGACCTCGCGATAGTTGGCCATGGAAGCTGGTTGGCCGCCGGCCAGGTTGACATCGGACTCAAAGGAAACGTAGGGAATCCGGTCGGCGCCGTACTCGTCGATGACAGCCTGCAGCTTGGCCAGGTCGATGTTGCCTTTGAAGGGATGCTCGCTATCCGGCTGATGGGCCTCATCGATGATGACATCCACGAAGGAACCCCCTGCATATTCCTGGTGGAATCGGGTGGTCGTGAAGTACATGTTGCCGGGAACGACGTCGCCCGGCTTGATCAGGATCTGGCTCAAGATGTGCTCGGCACCGCGCCCCTGGTGGGTGGGGATCAGCTCCTCGTAGCCGTAGACATCCCGGACTGCGTCGACGAGGTGATAAAAGCTCTTCGACCCCGCATAGGCCTCGTCGCCGAGCATGAGTCCCGCCCACTGATAATCAGACATGGCCGAAGTCCCCGAATCTGTGAGGAGATCGATGTACACGTCTTCGGCCTTCAGCAGGAATGTGTTGTAACCCGCTTCCTTGATCGCCTCCTGGCGATACTCGCGGGTGGTCATGCGGATTGGCTCGACCATCTTGATCTTGTAGGGCTCGGCCCAACTACGGTTCGCCATCGTGACTCCTGAACTGCGGTGTTCGACAAGTCTGGCAGATAGGCAGAGTTGGCGGAGTAGTGGCACTCCCCCGAATTCAGGGGCTTCGCTCACCGCGATCGGGAAACTTTCGCACCTCACGGTTTCTTTCGCCTACAATGTGGCCACGGCGGTAGACCGATGCCGCTTGGTGAGACAGGTTCTGAAAAGTTGATTCTTCCCACTCCTTTCCAATCCACGCCGACTGCTCGCGGTCCGCGTCCGGATTTCGAGGCCCGAGAAGCAAGACTTTCCGGCATCCGTCGTCAGGAAAGGAGTGGTTGATGGGTATAGCGCACCGGGCAACCGGCTGCGTGGTCAAGATGAAACTGCCCCACGATGATATTGGAACACTCGCGGTTTGCTCTCATGAGATCGGCCCCGAGATGGTAAGTGTTGATAGGAAGGTCGAAGAATGAACATCTATGTAGGAAACCTCCCGTGGTCGTACTCGAATGAGGACCTCGAGCGTCTATTCGAAGGGCACGGCGTCGTAACGTCTGCCAACGTGATCATGGACCGGGCGACCAACCGTTCGCGGGGTTTTGGTTTCATCGAAATGGAATCCGATGAGGATGCCCGCAAGGCAATTCAGGAGCTGGAGGGCACGGATATCGGTGGGCGGAAGCTGACCGTGAACGAAGCTCGCCCGCGTCAGCCCCGCTCCGGCGGCGGTGGCGGCGGCTACGGTGGCGGCGGCGATCGCGGCGGCTACGGTGGTGGCGGCGGCGGACGCGATCGTTACTGATCCGACTGATTGAAAGGCCACCTTGCTGATGGCCACGGAGGACCCTTCGCCCAGCGGGGGGTCCTCTTCTCTTGGCCCCGCCTCGGTAGCGCGGCAGGCTTTCCGATTGCTGAACCCGTTCATGGTTGCCTTGTGGCGGCTCGGATTGGGCGGCATGCTCAACTCGTGGCCGCCGGTCGGAGGACGCCTGATGGTGCTGGTGCACCGCGGGAGACGCTCGGGCAACAGGTACCTGACTCCGCTCAACTACGCCATCGTCGGTGGCGACGTCTATTGCCTGGCCGGATACGGAGAGGCGGCCGATTGGTTTCGCAACGCGCTGGCTGCGCCGTCGGTTGAAGTGTGGCTTCCCAGCGGTTGGTGGGAAGCGGAAGCCGTCGACGTCTCGGCGGTTCCCGAACGCATGGCTCTCATGCGGTCGGTTCTCATCGGCAGCGGTTTCGCCGCATATGCCGCCGGGATCAACCCACGCCGATGGTCAGATGCCCAATTGAAGGAGAAGACCCGGGGTTACCGGCTTCTCCGGCTCGAGCGAACCATGGCCCGCACGGGACCGGGCGGCCCAGGCGACCAGGCCTGGGTGTGGCCGCTGGCTACCGCCGTGGTGCTGACCGGATGGGTGCATCGTTGGCGCCGGACTAACCAAGGAACCATTACTTAGGGCCATTTGCCTCTATGCCAACTCGACTCGATGTGCGACTCTGCGCATGTAACGCGGTCGGGTCGGCCCTTGAAAGCTGCCGGACCGGCGGAAGCTCCCTACCATCAACCTCCCTCTGAGGGGGGTTTCCGAGTCAGGGGTCATGTTCCCTCCCCCCGGGCGAACGAAGTGAGCACCGAGGGGGGAGGTGTCGAGCCCAACGGGCTCGACGGAGGGGGGCTGGTTCCCACCAAGGGGCCCTTCTTCGGGCTGCTTCAGCCGGCCGTTCTCAAGACATAATCGCCGGCGTCGTCGTCCCACTCGAATTCGATCAACCCTCGCGCTTGAGCCGCTTTGCAGAACTGGAGGAAGCCTCCGAAGCCGTAGAGCTTCTCGGAGAAATCCGGTTGCCGTTTGCGAAGTTGGTTCTTCAGTCCCGACATGAGCGGACGGCCGTTTCCCATCTCCAGATCCCCTACGACCTGCTGCAGCAAGGAAAACGCGGCTTCTTCTCCTCGTCCTTCGGAAGGAAACCCCACCTCGGGGTCGCCCTTGGCAGTCCCCTCGGTGAGTTCGACCACCTTTCGTTCCTCGAGGTGGCGGAGCAGCTCTCCAAATGCACGGAAGCCGTAGTCGGGTTCGCTGAAGGTTGGGTCCTTACGCAGCAAGGCCCGTTTTACCGAAGAAGCAAGTACGGCCCCCCCGCTCGTCCTCTGCAGGCCTGCCAGGGTTTGGGTAACCAGCGCGGACAACTCGTCCAGCGAAGCTGCCTGCGGCTTTGCGAGGGGCCGCGGGTCGGTTTCGGGCGCCGGCTCGGCCGACCGTTCGCGCTGTTTGCGGCGACGAGGGGCGTCGACTCCCTCCAAGCTGTCGTAGAACAAGAACTCATCACAGGCGGGTGGCAAAAGTGCCGACGTCGAGTCCTTGATACCAACACCGATGACGCGACGATTCAGTTCCCGGAGCTTGTGGACCAGCGGCGTGAAGTCGCTGTCTCCTGTGCCTATGACGAACGTGGTGATGTAGTCGCGTTCGAACGCCAATTCCAAAGCATCAACGGCCATCTTGATGTCTGCCGCATTCTTGCGGCCCGGTCCCATCCGCTGAGGAATCTCGATCAGCTCGACGTGGTGGTGGGTCAGCCGCTGCCGATCGTCGCCGAAGAATGACCAGTCGGCGTAAGCCCTTCGGACGATTACTCGACCGCGTTCTGCGAGAGCGTCTGCTATCGGCTTCAGATCGAACTGGAACCCATCGAGATTATCACGAGTACCGATCGCCAGGTTCTCGTAGTCAAGGAACAGAGCAATCCGTTCTTCTTCGGCTGCCATATCCACCAGCGTAGCCGCCGAAGCTCCTTCGAAGCAGTCCCGACCGAGCGCTTGATCGCCCCGTGCTGGGAGCCGGCTCTATCCACTATCAGCTACCCGGGTGGTGACTCGCCGGGCCGATCGCACCCAGACCTGTCATCCAAGCCTTCTGGTACCGTGATTGGAACGACCTGGTGGGCACATGACTGATTCTGCCGCAGCCTTCTTCGATCTCGACCGGACGCTGATCAGCGGATCGTCGGTCTTCGTGTTCGGGATGGCGGCGTGGCGGGCCGGGTTTGTACCAACCAGCGACCTCGTCACCGATGCCCGTAATGCGATCGGCTTCCGGCTGACCGGAGCCTCCGATGAGAAGACGGCCGCCGTCCGGGACCGCGTCCTTGGCGCCATCGCCGGCACGACGGTTGCCGAGTTGCGAGCGCTCGGCGATCAGGTGATACCCCGGCTCCTCAAGGACGTGCGACTCGAGTCGCGCGGTCTCATCGATCTCCACCACGACGCCGGCCGGGACACCTATATCGTCTCAGCCTCACCCATTGAAATCGTCGACGATTTGGCCGATGCGATGGGTATGACCGGCGGGATCGGCACGGTCGCTGAGATCGTCGATGGTGTCTACACGGGTCGCCTGGCGGAGCCCTTCTGTTACGGCGAGGGGAAGGCGAGAGCGATCGAGAAGCTGGCAGAAGAGAAGGGCTACGACCTCCGCCTTTCCTATGCGTACAGCGACTCGGCAGGTGACCTTCCATTCCTGGAGATAGTCGGCCACCCCGTGGCCGTCAATGCGGATCGTGCTCTGCAGTCACTGGCATACCATCGCGGCTGGCCGGTCATCGTGTTCAGTCGCAAAGCCAAGCAAGTCATCAGGACGACCACCGCCGTCACCGGCGCGGCCGGGCTTGCAGCTGCCACGTACTTCCTCGGTCGCCGCCAGGGCCGGCTACGTGCATGACCAAAGCCACCATACGTGTGATCACTCCGGCGGAAGCCTTTCCAATGCGTCGGTACCTCCTCCGACCGATGTTGCCTGCCTCTGCCTCCCGCTACGCCGGAGATGACCAAGCCGGCGCCATTCATCTCGGAGCCTTCGCAGACCTGGGCGGAGGAGAAGAGTTGGTCGGAACCGTTTCCTTCTTGCCAAGAACCCAGCGAGGCGAATTCGACACCCGTGTCTACCAACTGCAGGGGATGGTCACCCTTCCGGCCGTTCGCAATCAGAACATCGGGGCCGCCTTGGCCCAACACGGCATTGCTCTCGTCCAAGAGGGCGAGGCAGAAG
>JAHEDM010000066.1 GCA_024641205.1 Actinomycetes bacterium | reverse complement strand
GCCGGGTCCTCGTATCGATCAGCGATGTCACGGACCTCGCCGACGTGCAGCGAGAGCTGGCCAAGAAAAACGCTCTGCTCAACAGCATTTCGCATCTCCAATCGGAGTTCATCGCCGACGTCGGGCCCGGAGTTCTGTTCAAGCGTGTTCTGGAGGATTTGCTCGATCTCACGGATAGTGAATACGGGTTCGTGGGCGAGGTCCACGATGGCGAGGATGGTCTCTACCTGCAGACCCACGCTACCTCCGACATCGCGCGGGATGCTGAGTCGGCTGTTCTCCACTCGCGGAATTCCGGTGAGGGCTTTCGCTCCGACAAGATGGACACCCTATTGGGAGTCGTCATGACCACCGGTGAGATCGTGATCTCGAACAACCCGGATGAGGACCCGCGCAGCGGGGGACGGCCGGGATCACGTCCTCCAATGCAAAGTTTCCTGGGCGTTCCGCTCCGCCTGGGAGCCGAATTGGTCGGCGTGGTTGGTATCGCCAATCGACCGGGCGGTTACAACATGGCGCTGGTCAAGGCTCTCGAGCCTTTCCTGGTGCCATGTGCCAACCTGATTGCGGCCTATCGGTCGGACCGGCGTCGGGAGGAAGCAGAACTGGCACTTCACCGCACGGAGCGACGACTCCGGCTGGTGGCCGAGAACGTTGCCGACCTCCTCTATACGATGTCTGATGGGGGCACCGTGCGGTTTATCAGCGAGTCGGTCGAGCGTCTGCTCGGCTATCAACCTGCCGACCTGGTCGAAACCGACTTCTACCAACTGATTCACCCAGAAGATCGAGTTGCCTTCCGAGATTCGGGTCGGAGTTTGGAACCCGGTGCGTCGGGCCGGCCAATAGAACACCGGATGCAGCATGCCGACGGTACGTGGCGATTGATGGAAGCAACCGCCGTCAACATGCTGCATGATCCCGAAGTCTCGGCCTGGGTCGTTAATGCACGAGACGTGACGGCTCGCAAAGAAGCAGAGATCGAACTGCATCGGGCCCGGGACGCAGCCCAGCAAGCAGCGGCCAGCAAGGCCCAGTTCCTCGCCAACATATCTCACGAGATTCGTACGCCCATGAACGCCATTCAAGGGATGACCGAGCTGACCCTTGAGACTGAACTGTCCGCGGAGCAGCGCGAATACCTTGGCACAACCAAGGCGGCGGTCGATGCACTGTTGACGCTGATCAACGACCTGTTGGACCTTTCCAAGATCGAAGCAGGCAAACTCGAACTCGAAGCGATCCCGTTCAGTCTGGTCGACACCATCGGTGACACCGTTCGAACCATGGCCGTGCGCGCTGCTGAGAAAGGACTTGAACTGTCGGCCGAGGTCGATTCGGCTGTACCGGACGCCGTAGTAGGCGATCCGGGGCGGGTGCGACAGATCCTCTTCAATTTGATAGGCAATGCTCTCAAATTCACCCACGTTGGTCGAGTGAAGGTGGCGGTGGGGGTGGACTCGATGTCTGCCCAGGGGATCGTCCTACACTTTGTCATCTCCGACACGGGTATCGGGATCCCGGAAGATCTTCAAGAGAGCATTTTCGACTCGTTTGCGCAGGCAGACGGGTCGACGACTCGCAAGTACGGCGGTACCGGCCTTGGCCTCTCGATCACCGGCGATCTGGTTGAGATGATGGGCGGGAAGATCTGGGTGGAGAGCAAAGTGGGGGAGGGGAGCAGATTCCATTTCACGGCCAACCTGGACGAAGCGAGCCTGACCGACCTGATGAACCCCGCCGAGCCCGCTCGCGGCGAACTCAAGGTGCTGGTCATCGCCGACGCTCAAGCCGCCCAGCGCAGCCTGAGCGAGATGCTTCGACAGGGAAGCATCTCGACATCAGTGGTCGCCGACCTTGATTCGGCACTCGACACCATGCACGATCTGGCGCGGCTCCAGATGAGACCGTGCGCGGTAGTCGTCGATGTGAACGAGAACATTCTCGAAACATGCAGTCGAATCGCCAACCACCCCGACTTCGTGGACGTCCCGGTTGTTGCCGTCCCGGTGGCCGGAGAGCGTGGCGATGCTGCCCGCTTCCGCAATGCCGGAGTTTCGGCATACCTCACCAAGCCGGTCTCGCACAGTGAGCTGCTGGATGCCGTCCGGCTGGTGACTTCTGAACGCATGCATCCCGATATCCTCGTCACGAAGCACTGGCTCCGAGAACGCCGACCAAGACTGCGTCTTCTGTTAGCCGACGACAGCCCGACCAATCGCATGCTTGCAATCCGTCTTCTCGAAAAGCGCGGCCATTCGGTGACCTCGGTCGAGGACGGGCTCAAAGCCGTCGAAGCCGTTCAGGAATCGAGTTTCGATGCCGTGCTGATGGACGTTCAGATGCCCGAACTCGATGGGTTGGAAGCAAGCCGGATAATCAGGCAGTGGGAAGGCGGAAAGTCCCATATCCCGATCGTGGCGCTGACCGCTCATGCAATGGAGTCGGATCGCCAGCGGTGCCTCGATGCCGGTATGGATGCCTACGTCTCCAAACCTTTCAGCGCCGACCAGCTCTACGCAACAGTGGAACAGCTCGTCGGACTCATGACCAGACCGGCCCCGGACTTCGGCTCCCCTCAGCCGGCAAGAGAAACGGTCATCGATAGGCGGGAAGCCCTCGAACGGGTCGAGGGGATGAAGGACCTCCTCAAGGAGATGGCGCAACTGTTCCTCGAGGAGTACCCCGACCTTCACGAGCAGATTGCCGACGGTCTCAAAGCAGGTGATCTGACCGCCGCTCGCGACCTATCGCATCGCATCAAAGGAACCGTCGCTCTCTTTGCCGCCCACGGGCCGTTTGAAGCTGCCAAACGTATGAACGACCTGGCCAAGGCGGGAGATCTTGACGGTGTCGCCGAAGCCTGGCAGCGCCTCGATGAGCAAATGCAACGGTTCCTGCCCGAACTTGAAGCCCTGGCTGCGGAAGGAATCAACGCCTGGGCGTAGAAATAGTTGGGATTTGGCAGTTGCAGGCCGGGCTCGTAACTGAACGCCCGGGTTCCAGGCCTCAGGACTGACAACCGACAAAGGGGTTCCACGGCCCCGGGTCTTTCGGTAGCGTGGTCGAATGACCATACGATATTTCTCTCCGAAGCTTTTTGCCTTCTTGAACGATCTCGCCGAGAACAACACCCGGGAATGGTTCAAAGGACACCAGGACGAGTATGAGCGTTTTGTGCGCGAACCTGCCCTGGAATTCATCGACGACTTCGCCGGGCCTCTGGAGAGCATCTCGCCGCATTTCGTGGCCGATTCTCGCAAAGTGGGAGGTTCGCTCTTTCGCATCCAGAGGGACACCCGATTCGCGAAGGACAAGACTCCCTACAAAGAGAACACCGGCATGCAGTTCCGCCACGCCAAAGGCCGGGATGTGCATGCCCCAGGTTTCTACCTCAACATCCAGCCGGGCGAGTGCTACATGGGGGTTGGCCTGTGGCGGCCGGAGACGAAAGCGGCCTATGCGATCCGCGAGAGGATCGACCAGGATCCGTCTGCCTGGAAGAAAGCCACCCGGGGTAAGCGGTTCACCGACGTGTTCATCATCAGCGGTGATTCGCTCACCCGCCCTCCGAAGGGCTACTCGGAAGACCATCCTCTCATCGAGGACCTGAAGCGTAAGGATTTCATCGCCTCGACCCGCCTTACCCAGCAACAGATCACTTCGGATCACTTCATGAGGGATTTCACCGACTACTGCAGGCGGGCCGTGCCGTTCATGAAGTTCCTCTGCGACGCGGTGGGCGTGCCGTTTTGACCACCCGCAGGCTTCCGAACGCCGGTTGAGCATTCGACGCGGCGCAGGCACCGACCAGTAGCCTTCGACCGATGCGACAAAGGCGATTGGATCTGGCCGCCCTGGCAGTGAACTCTTCGCTGGGCTTCGCGTTAGGAACGGTGCTGGCCATGCAGGTCTACCAGCTCGGACTCGTAGCGACCGGCTTGATCTTCAACCGGGAACTGCGGTGGTACCCGACTCGGGTGGAGTTCGGCGCCGAGGGTTCTGATATCGCCTGGTTGGGTGGAACGATTCTCGTCCTTCTCCTTGGATGGGCCCTGGCCAGTATCTACCGGGGTGGGACTCGCTATGACGGGACTCGGTTGGCGGTCCTCTGGGCGATGTTGCACTTCTTTCGAGAAGGGCTGCAACAACTGCTGAGAGTGCCCTTCGATGGCGATTCGCCTGTGGCCTTGTCCCTGGCGGCTTTGGAACTACCCGAGTCTCTGTCTTGGGTGGTAGGGGTGCTTGGCGCGGCAGGGCTGCTTGCGATCGGATTGCTGGCGGCGCCCGCCCTCTTGCGGTTTGCCCGTCACGCGGAGGACCTTGCCACGAAACAGGGCAGAGTTGAGTTCCTCGGAATGATCGGCATCCTGGCCTGGCTGGTCGGAGCCCTCATGACCCTTCCCCTTGTGATGGCAGACCCTGCGTTTGGGGCGTGGTTGCTATTGCCGTGGAGTGGGGTCTTCCTCGTAGCCACGATGCTGGCGTCGCCCGAGCCGCGCTTCATCGATCCGATTCGCGAGCCCGTTCGCTTGGCTTGGGGAACTCTGGTCTTGCTGGCGGTGCTGGTCGGGGCAGCGAGGTTGTTCCTGGTGGATGGTTTGGCCATATCGCTCTGAGATAGGTGGTCCGGATGAAGCTGGCGGTCAATGTCCCCAACTTTGGCTCTTACGCAGATCCTCGTACGTTTGCGGCACTGGCCGTCGAGGCTGAAGGTGCAGGATGGGACGGCGTATTCGTGTGGGATCACATGCTCGTATGGTCGGGCAATGTGGTTGGTGACCCGTGGATCCTGATGGCGGCAGCAGCCGCCGCAACCGATCGCATCATGCTTGGTCCGATGGTCACGCCGGTTCCACGCCGCCGACCGTGGAAACTCGCTAGGGAAGCCGTTTCGCTTGACCAATTGAGCGATGGTCGCCTCATCCTGGGGGTGGGAATCGGGTTCCCGCCGGACCCCGAGTTCACGGCTTTTGGTGAGCAGGTCGAGGAGCGCGCTCGAGGGGAGATGCTCGACGAAGCGCTCGAGATCATCGGGGGACTGTGGGCCGGTGAGCCGTTTTCGTTTGACGGCCGCCACTATCACCTCGACGAGGTGACCTTTCTGCCCGTTCCAGTCCAGCAACCCCGCATCCCGATCTGGGTGGCCGGAATGTGGCCGAACCGGCGACCGTTTCGTCGGGCCGCCCGATTCGATGGTGTGTTTCCAATCGCAGCCGGCGAAGACATGCCGATGCTCCAGCCGTCCGAACTCAGTGAGATTGTCGAATATGTTGGCCGCCACCGGGAGGATGGCGGGCCGTACGACGTGGTCACCTACGTCGATCTGCGCGGCGATGCACGGCGGGCCGCCGAGCTGGTGGAGGAGTGGTCGGAGGCGGGCGCCACTTGGCTTCACATTGGTCCGGGGGATTGGGGTATGGAGCCAATCGAGTCGTTCCGGGCGAGGATCCGAGCCGGCCCACCCGGGGTCTGATCCCGATTCGAGGTGTTAGTTGCCCTGTGGCAACCCGGACGCCGGCTCGGCAATTGGTCGCCGGGATCCTGCTGCCACCCGATAACCGGTCCACAGCAGCACCGCTCCGATGAACAAGGCAACCGCAAACCCGGCCGCTTCTCCGAGTGCCGTGAGCGACCCGCCGGAAGCTGCGGCCAGGGTGCCGAGCACGATCAGCAGGTTGCCGGTCGCCAACCGGCGATTCGATCCCCAGAACTTCACAGCGCTGTAACCGGCTATGCCGACGATGATCAGAGTCGCTACTCCACCGGCGACAGCGGCGAAGACCCTTGGACCCGGTACGGAAACTCCGCCCACCGTGATGATGAAATCGAAGAGTTCCTTACCCTCTGGGATACCATCCGTCGCCGTCGATCCTTTGAGCGGCGCCAACCAGGTGGCGATCGCGCCCAACACCGACCAGATCCCCACCCCGTACACGAATCGCCTTCCGGCGATGGGTCCAAACACCAGGAAGACTGAACCGGCGGCGAGGAGGGGGATATTGACGATGGCGCCGAGCCAGTAGAACAAGCGGAAGTTCGTTGCCCCCCAACCGGCCGATAGTCCCAGCACCAGTGCCCACGTTGCGAGAGCATACGCGCCGATAGCCAGTGCCCACATGCCGGCGTGCGGCCGGGGCCTCCGTCGCCAATCCGCGGCGAGATCAAGGGCAAATCCAGTTGCGGCGGTCGCCGCCAGCACAGCCACGAGGGTTTCCACGGCGCAACCCTAGCTCGATGGGCATCCGACACTCCGTCGGCCAGGATCCAGACCTGGGTGCTTTTTGACCAAGGATCTTGAGCGTTCCTGATACCGAACGGTCCGCCCAAGAGCCCGTCACCTGCTTGGAGCCCCCCGGCGGCATGGTGCCTTTCCGCTCCAGGAGGGAGTCGGTTTCGTCGGGGCGGGCCCGGTTGCGGCGTGGAGGAGAGCATCGGCATTGACCAATCGACCGGCAATCGGTCTGCCTCATCTCAGGAGTCGGCGTCCGCGTCCGCTCCGTCGCCGTCGGCGCCGGGCGAAGGGACGAGTAGCGGCGGGGCGATCAATCGGAATATTGCCGGAGTAAATGTGCTGGTCACGGCTGCCAGGAGAATGATGCTTGCTTGAAGGGCCCGGTCGATAACTTCGAGTTGTACGCCCAGTTCGGCGACCGCAATGATGAGGCTCAGTCGAGCCGACAACAAGGTGCCTGCAGCAATCACATCCTTGAACGACAGTCGCCGGGCCAGCAACGCAAGCGACGGAACCAGCTTGACGAGCAAAGCGAGACCGATCAAGGTCGATGCACCGGTGAGGGCACCGGGTTCTCCCAGGGCGCGCAGATCGAATTGGATTCCCACATTGATGAAGAAGATGGGAATTAGGAACCCGTAGGCGAAACCGCTGAGTTTTTGTTCGAGGGCACCCCGATGTCGGAAGACCAGAGCAAAGATCGTTCCAGCCAGGAATGCCCCGAGAATCGGTTCGATACCCAATACCGTCGAGAGGCCGACGAACACAAGCATGAGGGCCAGCGAGGCCCGAATCCCCAGCTCTTCGGGGTCGTCCTGGTCGAAGAGTCGGTTGAACCGTTCCGGGAACCACCATGCTGCGCGTCGAAGGGCGAGCAGCGCGACGCTGATCGCAAGGAAGAACCCGGGTACTGCCAACAACTGGACTCCTGCACCGTGCTCTTCAATCAGGGCGAATATCGTCACTCCGAGCAGCGTCAAGAAATCCGCCAGGAGGGCAGAGACCAGAATTGCCTGACCGAGTGGTGTTGAGATTCGCCTGGTACTGCGCAGCGTTGGCACGACAACACCGACGGACGTCGTTGCCAGCACAAAAGTCATGAAGAATCCGTATCCAAGCGACGTAGCCACCAAATAGGACCCAACCAATGTGAATCCGAACACGACAAGTCCCGTTGCGATTAGTCCAATTCCGCTTCGCTCGAATGTTCGCAAGTCGATCTCAAATCCGGACAAGAACATCAACAGGAAGAATCCGAGTTCACCGAGTTGGTTGAGCAGCTCGGTTCCTTCAACCCACCCCGTGGTGGGACCAATGATCACACCGAAGATGATCTCCAAGACAACAGCCGGGATCCGGAGGCGACGTCCGACGAGCGGGAGAACGAATGCTGCGCTGGCAATCAAGATCAAGGTTGCTGCTGATTGGTCGATGGTGGTGCCCATTTTGCGAAGCTCTGCTCATTCCTGGGACGGAACGAGCAGAATGGAAGAGGTCGAACGCTCCACGAGGTACCCGACAATGCCGGGTACCAGCGTTGTCGGGGTTCGATGGGGTTGCCCGAGAACCAGCAGGCCATCAGAGCCGACTATGTCCTGCAACGCTCGAACGGGGTTCCCCTGGCGGATTCGACGTTTCACATTGATGCCCTGGACGGCTGCTTCTTCCCGGAGGCGGGCAATAGCACGGACTGCCTCGTCCCTGACATCCTCGCCGGCAATGAACGGTGGAGGAACCACGGCAACGGCGATGACCGGCAAGTTTGCGTAGGTGGCCAGGTCGATGGCTGCTCGGCCGGCCGCCCGACCTGCCCGAGTGTCTCGGGTGGGAGCGACGATCCGCTGGTAAGGGTGATGGCCGGCGGCCAGGAGGATCGGGAGGTTGACCTTCGACGCTGCGCGCAGGAGTTTGCTGAGCCTGCGCCTTCGCACCGGCCGTCCGCCCATCGGCTTTCTCGCCACCAAGATGCCGACGTTGCTCGATTGAGCAACGGTGAAGAGGTCCGCACCTGCGGCGGGATCTACGCCGCGCGTGACAACGTCGATCCCTTCGTGGATCTGCGTTACTTGCTCGATAAGCCTGCGCAGGTAATCCGCTTGAGCTTTGTCCGAAATCGTCGCCGGATCGGGGTGAACCACCAGCAGCGATTCGGCGGCACTGTTGCGGGTGATAGTGAAGGCTTCCGCTACCGGACCGTTCAGATCGCTTTCGGTCTCCATCCAAACAGCGACGTGTTTCCCAAAGTCGATTGGGAAGCGCGCTTCGGCGGTCGAGAAGATCCTCACGATGGTGGAGAAATCGGCGGCTGCTCCCACCACGGTTACCAAGTCGTCGGCCTGTAGGACGGATTCGCCATGTGGGACGATCAGGCGGCCCTGCCGGAGGATGGCGGCAACGAGCCAGCTCTCGGAGTGGAGATCTTTCAGTGCCCGACCGCGTAATGGCGAGTCCGAAGCAATGCGAAACTCAATGGCTTCAGCCATGCCGTCCGCAAAAGCAGCCGAGTGGAGTCGGCGTGGTTCGAGGTTGATTTCGATTCGCCTGGCCGTGAGTCGATCCGGCGAGAACGCTGGAATCTTCAGCTCCCGGTAGTGGCTCAGTTGCTCGGGGTCGGCGGCGACTGCAACCACCATCAGGAGACCGGCGTCAATGGCCTGGCGGCATGCCTCCAGGTTCACTGCGTCTTCGTTCGTCGCGGCCACCAGTGCGTCGGCTTGACCCAGACCCGCTTGGTTCAGGACAACTCGTGACGAGCCGTCCCCCTGGAGCACTGTGATGAGGCGAACGTCTGCCGCACGGGTCAACCTCTCCTCGTCTTTGTCGATGACGGTCACATCCCATAAGTCGCCGAGCCGATGCAGCAAGTCACGAGTAGTACCGCCAGCGCCAACGACGATTGCCTTCAAAAAGCCGCCTCACCTTCACCGGGCCTGAGTCCAACCTGTTCCCGACATTATGGCCGGAAGGGCTGAAAGGTGCGGGCTCATCGGTTCTGGCGGCGAGTCCCCTACGAAATCGGAGGGTTTCGGCGCACGTTCGTGCTGGTCAAACCTCGGGGCCGAATGGTCCATCGCCTTCGGCCGCATCCTGGAGGAACCTCTCGACCTGCGCCGCGATGTCGTCTGCGGAGGGGATCTCACCTTGCGCAGCGGCCATCCCCTCGAGCCGTTCGAGGTAGGCCTGCGAATCTGGTTGGGCGGAAATGGTTGCGTCCAATTGCTGCCGCTGCTCGGCAACCCGGTCGACCAGCTCGCCCAACTCGACGCTGATGCCCAGGTGGCGTGCTACTCGATCGATCAGCGCCACGGCGCCTGCGTAATAGGGGCCGGCGACGTAGTGGGGAACCTGGGCCCAGAAACCAACCGCCGGA
>JAHEDM010000065.1 GCA_024641205.1 Actinomycetes bacterium | reverse complement strand
GACCGTGGCGATCGCCATGCCCTTCCAGCGGTCCCGGGTGGTTTTGGCAAACACAGAGGCAAGCATCAGACCACCACCTCGTCATCCCGGTAGTAGGTAAGGAAGATCTCTTCGAGGTCGGCCGCTTCGGTCGAGATGTCCAGGACGTGGAAGCGGTCGGTGATGACTTTGAGCAGGGTTTCCATCTGACCGTCGAAGGAAAGCCGCACGTGATGGTTCTCCACAGCGACGTCCCGCACCCCGGGCAGCGGTTCGAAAACGGACGCCTCGACCGGTCCGTCGAAGGTCAGGTTGACCTTGCGAATGGCCTTGGAACGCAAGCTCGCTACGGCCTCGAGGGCGATCAGCTTTCCACGGCGGATGATCCCGACCCGGTCGGCCACCCGTTGCACCTCCGACAGGGTGTGGCTGGACAGGAACACGGTGGTCCCCGCCCGGGCCACTTCCCGCATCAGCGTCTGAAAGGCGCGTTGCATCAATGGATCGAGACCACTGCTGGGCTCGTCCATGATCAGCACCTGCGGCCGGTTCATGAATGCCTGGATCAAACCAACTTTCTGGCGGTTGCCCGAAGACAGATCGCCAACCTTCTTCGAAAGATCCGCTTCCAGACGTTCGGTGAGTTCTTCGACGTAACCCCAATCCACGCCACCCCGCAGGTTGGCGAAATAGGTGAGGGTGTCCCGCCCGGTGAGATTCGGATACAGAGCCAGATCGCCCGGCACGTAGCCGATATGCCGACGAATCTCCACAGCGGCATCGTGCGAATCCAATCCGAGAATCGAAGCTCTGCCCGAAGTGGGACGAATCTCATCGAGCATCGTGCGGATCGTGGTCGTCTTGCCCGCCCCGTTGGGACCGAGAAACCCGAATATCTCTCCCGCCCGGACGTCGAGGCCCAAGTCCACTAAGGCACGCACATCTCCGTAGTGCTTGGTCAACTTCTCGGCGTGGATGGCGATCTGATCGGTCATGAATCTCCTTCTTTCTTAGCCATGCCCTCTGCAAACGCCTGGCTCATCAGTTGGCTTGTGGTTTCAGTAATGAATCCGCTGAGAATTTCGAGAATGGGGGCGACATAGGAAGACGCCGCCCTGGGGTTGTCGATCGGCTTCGTGATGTCGACACCGATGAGCCGGACCAGGTGCTCGTGGAGAACGAGCGCGCCAAGTGACCACATCGTCAAGATCGCGGCACGTTCGCGGGGGTAGCGGCTCGGAGCCAGCAGGCCCGTTTCAACACCAGTCTCCGTGTATTCGACGGCATCGGCCACGATTTCATCGACCAGTTCGATCACATGCGGAGATCCATCCACCAAGGTACGGGCGAGATACTTGGCCAGCGGGGGCCCCGATTGGTGGGAACGGAGGGCGCCCAGCGGGTCAAAGCCGGCACCGGCTGCCATCGCGCCACTTTTCAGTTCTCGAATGGTTGCGGTCACGTGCTTGTCGCAGGCAACGCGCAAACCATCCATCGACTCAAAGTGGTGCATCACCAGCCCGGGCGACACATTTGCCGCGGCTGCCACCTTCCGAACGGTTGTTGCGGCCATACCGTGCTCAGCGAAACACGCAATGGCCGCATCGCGGATACGGGCTTTGGTCGTCCGATCGTCGATCGGCGAATCCTGGTCGGCTGCCACGACTGCTGAACGCATGTTCAGTAATCTATACATATGTTCAATACGGGTCAAACCAATACTCGGAGTTGGCCGCATTCCCGTGGCTCCGGCCAGACACGCACGGAACACCCGGATGCGGGCGACCCCAAACCCGCCATAATGTCTGGAGACGATCCATAACGGAGGACGACCATGGACTACACAAAGCTTCTCGGTGAGGACGCCCAGGATCTCCTCACCCACTACTCGAAAGGCATCCCGGCCGACAGCCTCGAGTTGCCCGGCCCTGACTTCGTTGACCGCGTGTTCTTGCAGACCGACCGCTCTCCTCAGGTGCTCCGCAACCTCGCTTCCATGTACAACCACGGCCGTCTGGCCGGAACCGGCTACCTGTCCATCCTCCCGGTCGATCAGGGTATCGAGCATTCCGGAGCCGCTTCCTTCGCCCCCAATCCGATCTACTTCGATCCCAAGAACATCGTCGAATTGGCCGTTCAGGCCGGCTGCAACGCCGTAGCCACCACCTACGGAGTACTCGGTATGGTGTCCCGCCGCTACGCCCACAAGATCCCGTTCATCGTCAAGATCAACCACAACGAACTTCTCACCTACCCCGCCACCTACGACCAAGTGATGTTCGGATCGGTCGAGCAAGCCTTCGACCTGGGCGCCGCAGGCGTGGGCGCCACCATCTACTTCGGGTCAGAGGAGTCGAACCGTCAGATCCAGGAAGTGAGCGCAGCGTTCGCCCGGGCTCACGAACTGGGCATGTTCACCGTCCTCTGGTGCTACGTCCGGAACTCGGCGTTCACGAAAGACGGCGTCAACTATGAGGGATCGGCCGACTTGACCGGCCAGGCCAACCACATCGGTGTCACCATCGAGGCAGACATCATCAAGCAGAAGCAACCAGACTCCAATGGCGGATACACGGCGATCGGTTTCGGCAAGACCCATCCCAAGGTGTACTCGGAGCTGACCACCGATCACCCGATCGATCTGACTCGCTGGCAGGTGGCCAATTGCTATATGGGCCGGGCCGGGTTGATCAACTCAGGGGGGGCCTCCTCGGGAGCAGGCGATCTCGCTCAGGCGGTGCGGACTGCCGTCATCAACAAGCGGGCCGGTGGGACCGGGCTCATCTCCGGTCGGAAGTCCTTCCAACGCCCGATGAGCGAAGGTATCGAACTGCTCAACGCGATCCAGGACGTATACCTCGATCCCGAGGTGACCATCGCCTGAACAAAGGCAGCAGCCAACCTCCACTCTCTGGTGCTGGTCGTCGATGGCCGACCGCGGATAGCCCACGGCTGATGACTAGACGAACGCGTAATAGCCGTGGTAAAGAAGGACTGCCGTCATGACGGCCACGATGATCAGCGAAGTCTCGAGAATCCGGCGATAGCGGCGCGCCGACCAGACTGCCAGGGCGATCCCGGCGCCAACGACCACCTTGAACATCGCGGCCAGGGTTGGATCGACTGCAAACAAGAACGCCATGATCGGGTTGCCCTCGACAGCACCCAGGGAGAGGGCTCGCACGGTGAGGAGGAGGTCGGCGAGGTTGAGCAAGACAAACACGAGGAGGACGACGGCGATGGTGTCGTTGTCGTGCCGATACTGCTCGAGCCACGCGTGATAGCGGGCCCGCCAGGTACCTTCGGCCGGGCGGCGACGCTCGAACCCGTACCGACGCTCGGGGTAGTAAAAGGTCCCGTTCCGGCTTCGCCGGTCCGACCCCCGGATAACCCTCTCGCCCTGGCGATCGTTTTCAATCTTCAAGCTGCTGCCTCCCACTCAGCCGACTTGTGCGCTTCCAAGCCTACCCGGCGATGAAATTCAAGGGCAGAGGGCTTATCGCGGCCTCGGTATAACGGGGCGATAGGCTCCCTACCCGGCTTTTGCAGGTTCCTAGAGCTCGGCAGATCGCCAGGCCTCTCGCAGTTTCACGCGGGCCCCGAGCGAGAGAATCGCTCCCGAGTAAACGCGGCCTGCCAGCCTGATCAGCCCGTACGTTGCGGCCAGCATGATCGTAACCGAAAGGATGGATTCCCAACCGGTGATGGCGTTCTGCGCCTGACGAATCGGTACGACAAACGGGGCGGTCGGTGGCAAAAAGGTCGTGATCTTGGCTACCACTCCGTCAGGATTCTCGAGAACGGCAAACGCTGCCAGGTAGCCGGCCACACCAACCATCGTCAGCGGGGTAGCGACACTCTGGGCTTCCTCCATGCGCGAAACGAGCGCCCCAACCGC
Organism: Actinomycetes bacterium; assembly: GCA_024641205.1. Taxonomy (GTDB): domain Bacteria; phylum Actinomycetota; class Acidimicrobiia; order Spongiisociales; family UBA4744; genus UBA4744. The sequence continues at coordinate 5,737 of JAHEDM010000065.1, read as the reverse complement.
AGCATAAGCCACGCTGAAGAACGAGAACCCGAGGACAAACCACAGGAGGAGAGAAACGATCAGTCCACCAGACACATCGGGTATGTCGACCAGATCGACCGCAAGCGCGGCGGTAACGGCCGTGGCGACAATCAGGAGGAGTTGGGCGATGCCAAGCAAGCCAATCCCGATGACCTTACCGGCCATCAATTGGTGGGGACGAAGGGCCGACATGAGCACTTCGACCACCCGATTCGTCTTCTCCTCGATGACGCCGTTGAGTGTCCAGGCCCCATAGCTGAGAATGCCAACATAGAGAAGGATCAAGCCCGCGAAACTAACGACGGTGTTGGTTTCCCGGTTGGGGTCGAGCGGGTCCAGGCTCCGCGCAACGAGCGGATTCTGCGTGAGCAGGCCGGCAATCTCATCGACGGAGACACCGGCCGAAGCGGCCACTTCCTGCAGTCGGATGGCCTGGACCGCCCCGCCCACCAGGGCCGAAAGTCCGGTGCCCCCGGTTACAAAGAACGAAGTACCGCCCGGTTCTTTCGTGACGTACTCCGTTCCTCCTACGAGGACGGCGTCAACATCGCCGGTTTCCAAGGCGGTCTCCGCTCCGGCAAGGTCGCCAAACTCCTGCGTGTCCACGCGCACGCCAGAAGTCGTTGCGAGCACCTGGAGCGTGTCGAGCAACTCGGATGAGGTCTCTCCCACCAGACCGAGGTCGTACGTGGTCCCGTCGCCGTCCCCAACCATCTGCGGGATCACGATCCCGCCCAAAACGACGAGCAGCAGAATCACCGTGGTGATCCTGTAGGTGCGGCTCTTCAAGCGCTCCCGCAACTCGCGCCTGGCAACCATCCAGATGGGTCGAAAGCCCTTCATTGCGTCACCGCCCGCAGGAACATTTCCGAAAGGCTCGGAGCCTCAAAACTGAAATGGCGGATGGGCCCGACCGCCCGCGCAGCTGAAAGCACGCCTTCGAGATCGATCTCTTTCTGCACAAGCAACCGGACCGCGGAGCCGTCGATTTCTTTGGCCACGACGCCTGCCACCTCCGGGAGCCAGGCTCCGTCACCACCTGATACGTCTATCTCCAGATGCCGATGGGGCGAGCTCTCCTTCAGGCGGGCCACATTTCCTTCCATGACGTTGCGTCCCTGATTGATGATCACGACGTCTTCGCACATATCTTCGACGAGGTCGAGCTGGTGGCTGGAGAACACGACGGCTTTGCCGTTGGCTGCCTCTGCGGCAAGCGAATCCGCGAGCGTCTCGACTGCCACAGGATCGAGGCCGGAGAAGGGCTCATCGAGGATGAGGAGATCCGGGTCGTGCACGAGGGCGGCGGCCAGCTGCACCCGCTGCTGGTTACCGTGCGAAAGCTGCTCGAGCCGATCATCGCTACGTTCAGACAAACCAAGAGTGGCCAACCAGCGGGAGGTCGAAGCAGCGGCATCGCTGCGGGACATCCCATGCAATTCGGCGAAGTAGATCAACTGCTCGCCGACTTTCATCCGCGGGTAGAGCCCTCGTTGTTCGGGCATGTACCCAAAACGCAGGCGTTGCTCGGGGCCGATGGGCATGCCTTCCCAGGTGACTTCACCCGCGTCGAGCTGTACGAGCCCGAACACAGAACGCATCGCGGTCGTCTTGCCTGCTCCGTTCGGTCCGAGGAAACCGAGCATATGACCGGGCGCAACCGACAGCGAGGCGCCGTCCAGGGCACGAACCTCGCCGTACCGCTTCGACAAATTCTTCAATTCCAGCACGGTCGTCGAAACCCCCTGACTGGGTGGAGGCTAACTCATCCGAGACGCGGCCCGATCCACAATTGGAAACTCGAAACGGACCTTCAAAGGTAAGTGGTACGCTCACCGCCCATGAGCGAACCCCGTCACATCCTGGTGGCCGTCGCCTGGCCCTACGCGACCGGATCACTGCATCTGGGGCATATCGCCGGCGCCTACCTCCCCCCGGACATATTCGCTCGCTATCACCGCACGGCCGGGAACAAAGTCCTGATGGTTTCGGGTAGCGATGTACACGGCACTCCGATCACGGTCAAGGCAGACGAGGAGGGCCTTACCCCTCAGGAGATAGTCGACCGGTATCACCCGCGGTTCCTCGACTACTGGAACCGACTCGGTATCAGCTTCGATCTCTTCACCACGACTGGCACGGAGAACCACACGCGGGTGGCTCAGGAGTTCTTCCTGAGGCTCCTCGAGAACGGCTACCTCTACCGCAAAACCACCAGCCAGTTCTATGACGAGGAAGCGAAACGGTTTCTCCCCGACCGATACGTTGAGGGCACCTGCCCACACTGCGGGTATATCGATGCCCGGGGAGATCAGTGCGACAACTGTGGGCGTACCCTCGATCCTCACGAACTCATCGACCCACGGTCGAAACTGTCTGGCACGACCCCGGTCGAGCGTGAGACAGAGCACTACTACTGGAAGCTGCGTGCCTTCCAGGAGCCCCTCCTCGAATGGCTCAAAGCACACCAGGAGTGGCGCCCCCACGTTGTGAACTTCGCGATCGGCATGGTCAAGAGCGGACTGAACGACCGCGCCTTCACGCGCGACCTGGACTGGGGCATCCCCATTCCCGTGGACGACCTGGGATCCGGAAAGTCGATCTACGTCTGGTGGGAAGCCGTCATGGGCTATTTCTCGGCTCCCCAGGAGTGGGCGCAGCTCCAGGGCACCCCGGAAGCTTGGAAAGACTGGTGGATCAACCCGGAGGCCGAGTCCTACTACTTCGTCGGCAAGGACAACATCCCGTTTCATGCCGTCTACTGGCCCGCCCTCTTGATGGGTCACACCGGGCTCAACCTCCCCACCAACGTGGCGGGCAATCAATACGTCACATTTGGAGGTTCGAAAGCTTCGAAGTCCCGGGGAGTCGGCCGCTCCCTCGACTGGTACCTCGACCGTTTCGAACCAGACGCATTGCGCTACGCCATCGCCTCAATCCTTCCAGAACACAACGACACCGACCTCTCGGACGACGAGATCGTGCGGCGGGTCAATGAAGAACTGGTCGCCACGTGGGGCAACCTCGTCAACCGGGTGTTGTCGATGACGGCCAAATCTGCCGGTGGCGTTGTCCCCGACCCGGGACCGCTCGACCCCCAGGACAGCGCCTTACTGGCCCGAATCGATACCGCCCTTGCCGAAGCCGGTGCTCAAATCGAGGCGGTCGAGTTGCGGGCAGCACTCCGTACGCTGATGGATGGAGCGCAAGAGGTCAATGCGTATCTCAACCAAAAGGCTCCGTGGAAAACCGCGGCAATCGACCCTGAGCGAACCTCAACCACGCTCTACGTTGCCCTCAGCGCTATCAACGGGTTGAAGACCGGTTTTGCTCCCTTCCTCCCTTTCACGAGCGCCCGGGTCCACACCCTGCTCGGCCAGACGGGAGCGCTCGAGGAAGACGGGTGGCATCGGTCCGGGCTACGGGCGGGAACGCCGCTCCCCGCGCCCAAGCCTCTTTTCACAAAACTGGAACTGGCGGAACTCGAGTAGATTCGTAACCGTTGCATACTGTGTTGCGTCAAAAGGTGCACGTGAACATCACTCCGTTTCGGAAACTCCTCATCGCCATCCTGGGATTCGCCCTGCTGCTGGTCGGCGTGATCGGGCTGGTCCTGCCGTTCCTACCCGGCTGGATGCTGATCATCGCCGGGCTGGCGATGCTCAGCACCGAATACGTCTGGGCGAAGCGGCTTTCCGACGGCGCCAGGAAACATGTCACGACGATGACTCGCCGGCGCGACCGGAGCGACGACCTCGCCGCCTGAATCCTCGGCTAGTTTCAATCAGGTGACCCCGCTGTTCGCCACCAGGAATCTGACCCACAGCTACGGCGACGTCAAGGCACTCGAAGATGTCACCCTCGATGTGCCCCGCGGCAGAATCGGCCTCGTCGGAGCCAACGGAGCAGGCAAGACCACTCTGATTCGCAACCTCCTCGGCATGCTGCAACCGGCCGGCGGCCAGATGGAGGTGTTGGGGAGACCGGTCTCCCGGGAGTCGCTCGACATCCGGTCTCTGGTTGGATTCATGCCAGAAGGCAACTGCCTTCCCCTCGATCAGACGGCGGCCGACTTCGTCGGCTATGCCGCCGAGCTGGCCGGACTGCCGACCGACGCGGCCAGGCGGCGCTCATCTGAAATCCTGTTCCTGGTCGGCCTCCACGAGGAGCGATTTCGGTTTCTAGGCGACTTCTCAACCGGCATGTTCCAACGAGTCAAACTCGCCCAGGCGATCGTTCACGATCCCCAGGTCGCCTTTCTCGACGAGCCGGCTTCTGGATTGGATCCGGAAGGTCGTGACCACATGCTCGAATTGATCCGGCGCTTGGGCGACTTCGGTATCAGCGTTGTCTTCTCTTCTCACATCCTGTCGGACATCGAGGAGACCTGCGACTGGGTTGTGATGCTGGACGGCGGCAAGGCAATTCGCTCTGGTCCGATCGGGGATCTGGGGATCATCGAGGGTCTGATCGTCGAGGTGCTGGGTGACCCGGAGCCGGCCGCCCGCTGGATGACCGAGCGCGGTGCCACCGTCAAGGTCACCGGCGCCCAACTGGACGTGCGCACCACAGGAGAAGATGCCTTCACGCTGGTCCGCGATGCGCTGGTGGCCACCAACGTCGGGGTGCGGCGGCTCGGCCAGAGCGCAGTGACTCTCGAAGAGACATTCATTCGAGAGGCGGAAGAAGAGGACCGCCGTGACTAACCGCCCCCCGGAAGCGGTCATCGTCGATCGTGGCTATCGCCACTACGAAGGCAACCGCAAGGGACGGCGGGGGGCCATGGGGGCGGTGATCCGAGACGGCTTCAGGCGCGTCCTGGGACTTCGCCGCAAGGGACGCCGCAAGATCTTGCCATGGACGCTCATCACGATGATGCTCGTGTCGGTGGCCGTGCTCTCCGCCCTTCACTATGCAGCCAACCAGATTGGTGTTACCGACCTCGTTGCCGACGAACTTCCTCACAATCGCGAGTACTTCGAGTTCATTTCCCGCGTTGCGCTGCTGTTTATTGCGTTCGCCACCCCAGAACTATTGGTTCCCGACCGCGAACAGGGCGTGCTGGCGGTCTACCTCTCCCGGCCGCTCCGAACGATCGACTACTTGGCCGCCAAGGGAATGTCGCTGGGGATCCTCATGCTGGCCTTCCTCATGATTCCCCAGACAATCTTCCACTTGTTGCTGGGCGTCTTCTCCCCGGACGGTTTCACCAGCTACATGGTCGACAACCTCGATGTGCTCTGGCAGGTGCCGGCCACGTCTCTCGCCTACTTCCTCGGGTTCGCCTCTGTTGCGCTGATCGTTGCCACCCTTATCCCCCGGGTGGGATTTGCGGCCGGAATTTTCCTCGGCGTGATGATCATGTTCAACGGACTGGCCGAGTTCTTCGTTGAGGTTGCCGATTTCTCCGGGTCGGAATACGGAGCATTGCTGGCCTTCGAGGAACACCCTCACCTGGTTCGGGATTGGATCTTCGGTGCGTCAACCAGCGACTATGCGGTCACCCGGGCAGGATTCGAACCCTGGGTCGCGTTGATGGCCATTGTGGCCATATCTGTGCTGGCGGTAACTCTGGCCTGGAACCGTTACCGGAAGCTGTCATGACGATGGCCGCCCCCGCTTCACCGACCGTGGTCCTGCAGGGAGTCTCCCGCTGGTTCGGACAAAAGGTGGCCGTTTCAGAGATCTCCGCCGAGTTCGGCGCCGGCGTAACCGG
>JAHEDM010000291.1 GCA_024641205.1 Actinomycetes bacterium | reverse complement strand
CAGATCCTATTTCCTGAATATCAAGGGGCCGGAGTTGCTCAACAAGTACGTTGGCGAGACGGAGCGCCAAATCCGGCTCATCTTCCAGCGTGCCAAAGAGAAGTCCGATGAAGGTGTTCCGGTCATCGTTTTCTTCGATGAGATGGACTCATTGTTCCGCACCAGGGGCACCGGTATCTCGTCTGATGTTGAATCGACGATCGTTCCGCAGTTGCTCTCTGAACTGGATGGAGTCGAAAGCCTCAAGAACGTGATCGTTATCGGTGCCTCGAACCGGGAGGATTTGATCGACCCGGCGATTCTGCGGCCGGGGCGCCTCGACGTGAAGATCAAGATCAGCCGGCCCGATGCGGACGCGGCCCGGCAGATATTCGGCATATACCTCAGCAAGGACATACCACTCGACCCGGATGACATCGCGGCGGCGGGAGACAAAGTCAGCTTGATCGAGACGATGATCGACCAGACGGTTGAGTTGATGTACTCAACGGATCACCAGAATCGGTTTCTTGAAGTCACCTATGCAAACGGGGACCGGGAAGTCCTCTACTTCAAGGATTTCTCGAGCGGTGCGATGATCGAGAACATAGTACGGCGCGCCAAGAAGGACGCCATCAAGCGCGAAATCGCCGGCGGGCCGGATGGCTTGAAGATCTCCGACCTCCTGGCCGCCATCAAGCAAGAATTCACGGAGCATGAGGACTTGCCTAATACGACCAACCCCGACGACTGGGCCAAGATCTCTGGCAAGAAGGGCGAGCGGATTGTCTACGTGCGCACGTTGATCGAGGGCGAGGGCGAAGGCAAGTCCATCGAAGCCGTTACCACCGGCCAGTACCTCTGATTGTGACCGTTCACAAAGTCTGCGGTACCGAGACCGAATACGGTATTTCGGTTCGGAACCAGGCGAAATTCAATCCGGCCCTGGCCGCAGGGCAGGTCGTGAATTCATATGCCGGTACCTGCGCCCGGGTGCAGTGGTCATTTGAGGAAGAGTCGCCCGGAAGGGACGCACGTGGGTTCGGGGTCGACGGGACGGTCGTCGCGGATTATGAATATGCGCTCGTCAACGTTGTCCTGTCCAATGGTGCCCGTCTGTATGTCGATCACGCCCACCCGGAGTACTCAACTCCGGAGTGTTTCGATCCGCTCGAGGCTGCTCTCCACGACAAAGCCGGCGAGTGGGTGATGGCAAGGGCCGGGAAGGCGGCCGGAGCTCTCCTGGAACCCGGACAGCGTATGGGCCTGTACAAGAACAACAGCGACGGCAAGGGCAACTCGTACGGGACTCACGAGAATTATCTCCTTTCGCGTGAACTGCCGTTCGCCGACGTCATCGAGTACTTCACCACCTTTCTCGTCAGCAGGCAGATCTTCACCGGCTCGGGAAAGGTTGGATCCGAGAACGGTCGCCCGGATGTCACCTATCAGCTCAGCCAGCGGGCCGACTTTTTTGAAGAGCGGGTTGGTCTCGAAACGACGTTGAAACGGCCCATCATCAACACCCGTGACGAGCCGCACGGGGACCCGACGAAATACCGACGCCTGCATGTGATCATCGGCGATGCCAACCTATCGGAGACCCAGACCTTCGTGAAGCTGGGGACGGCCTCACTCTTCTTGGCTGCTCTCGAGGACGGGGCGTTGCCCGACCCGGTCACGCTCGAGGATCCGGTGCAAGCCACCTGGCAGGTAAGCCACGACCTGGGCTTTCAGCTTCCGCTCTCACTCGCAGACGGTGGTTCTGCCACGGCACTCGAGCTGTCATGGCAATACCTCGAGTGGCTGACCAAATATGCGGAGCAGGCGGCGCCTGATCCCATCTACGACCACGTGTTGGCCTTGTGGGAGCGAATGCTGACCGATCTCGAGACAGATCCTGTCCGGTTGGCGGATCGGCTGGACTGGGCGGCCAAGCTGCGGATCCTGGAGGGATTTCGGGAACGGGACGGCTTGTTATGGGGTGACCCGAAACTGCGGGCCCTCGACCTCCAATACCACGATGTCGATCCGGAGCGAGGGCTCTATTACCGCCTGGCCGGTCGGGGTTCGATGCAACGGCTCTTTACCAACGAGGAGATCGAGTGGGCCGTTTCCGAGCCGCCCGAACGGACCCGGGCGTACTTCCGCGGCCGTTGTGTTGCTCGGTTTTCCCAATCGCTTGTGGCAGCAAACTGGGATTCGCTTGTGTTCGACGTTGGGGAGGATACGTTGAAGCGGGTGCCTATGATGGAGCCGCTGCGGGGGACAAAAGCACATGTTGAAACTGTGCTGGATCAGGCTGCTGATGCGGCCGCATTGGTTCGAGCACTAGGAGGTAGCAATGGCCGAACAGGACCGGAAGAAGGTCCAGCGGAAGGAAACTGAAGCTGAGGCCGAGACCGTTCAACCTGTCTCAGGCGAAACGACTGCCGAGACGACCGACCGGATCGATGAGCTGCTCGACGAAATCGATGAGGTGCTCGAAGAGAACGCCGAGGAGTTTGTAAAGAATTACGTCCAAAAGGGCGGGCAATGAGCGTCGACCGGTTCACCGGTGGGCTGCCGGCCGGTGCTCCTGCGCCGGGGACCAGCTTCACGGACCTTCTGCGTTCTCTCGATCTTGCGCCGCAATGGAAGGCTGGCGGAGGTGAGGGTTCGGTCCTGGCCCCCGAAGGCACCACGGTGCTGGCTTTGCGGTATGCCGATGGGGTGGTGATGGTGGGCGACCGACAGGCCACCGAAGGACATCTGGTTGCCCACCG
>JAHEDM010000064.1 GCA_024641205.1 Actinomycetes bacterium | reverse complement strand
GAGGCCGGAGTTCCGTCGGTGGGCACCAGAATGCGGTTGGGTTGCCACCCGGCGGCAACCGGGGATCCCCGCACCACCAGCGTGGGGATCGACACCATCCGCACAATCTCGTCCACCACGGACCCGAAGAGCGCCTCTCGGTCGGCGGTCACGTCGGTGGCGCCGAGTATCACCAGGTCGTAACCCTTGTCAGCTTCCGCGAGAACCGCCCGGACCGGATCGCCCGCAACGACTCGAGTAGTGACATCGGCTCGGAACGCAATCTCCCGAGCGGCGCTACGGACGGTCGCCTCGGCCTCGGGACGTTCCGCTCCGACCGCCGCCGCCATCAACGTCACTGCCAAGCGCTCTGACCCTGCCAACCTGCCGAGCAGGGCCAGCTTGACGCCAAGACTGTCCTCGGAATGCCGGGGAGGACGAATCGGCACCAACACTCGTCCAATCCGCCGGGTCATGCCTGCCACCGCAGCCTCCTCGCGACGAAGCCGCGCCGCCTCATCAGCCGCCGGGGCAACCCGACGCAGAACAGCTTTGAGAACCGGCGGGGTGAACAGAGAGGTGACCACCGCCATCACCACGATGATCGAGAAAACGTCCTCAGTGATGATCCCGAGTGAACGGCCGACTGTAGCGACCACAATGCCAATCGCTCCGCGAGCGGTGAGACCCACCCCGTAGGCGAGGCTGGTCCAGTGATCTGCCCCCGCCAGCCACTTCCCTCCTGCATAGGCTCCCGCCGTCTTGCCGACCACCGCCACCGCAATCACCGCCAGCGTGAGCCCGGCCAGACGGGGTTGGGCGAGGGCGATGAGGTTCACTTTGAGTCCCGCCACGGCGAAGAAGATCGGGGCAAAGACTCCAAGCGCCATCGACTCGAGCGATTCCGCCACTGAGACGGGCAGACGGCGCACCCGACCCAGGAGGATCCCCATGGCGAATGCCCCGATTACCGGTTCGAGGTGTAAGGCCTGGCTGAAAGCCGCCCAACCGAAAACCAGGACCAGCGTGACGGTCAGAAACCGGTGCGAGGTATCCGAGGCTTTGTGCACGAAACGAACCGTACGATTCACAAGGAAAGGGCCGAGGATCAACGTGACGCCAAGAAAGAAGAGTACGGTGAGCACCGTTACCCCGACGGTTCCCAGGCCCCCACCCTCCGCCACGGCGATCAACACTCCCAGCACCGCCCATCCGACCAGGTCGTTCACCATCCCGGCAGCCAACATGGTCTGGCCGATGTCTCGTCGCATCATCCGCAGGTCCAGCAAGATTGAGGCAAGCACCGGGATCGCGGAAACCGCCATCGTCGTGGCCAAGAACAGGGCGAACACCAACCGCTGATCCGGATCGCCGACGAGGTCGGCCGGGAACCACCACCCCAGGGCCAACCCCGCCGCGAAGGGAAGAAGCAGCCCGCCCACTGCCACGCCCGCCGCCGTACCGGCCCTCCGCCGGATCAAGCCCAAGTCCGTTTCGAAGCCGGTGACCACCATCAGCAGCATGACCCCAATCAACGCCACCGTCTCGAGCAACTGGGCTTGGACGGGTGAGGAAGGCAGCCAGGCGGCGGCGATACCGGGCACAAGCGCCCCAGCCACCGAGGGACCCAGCAATACACCAGCCAAGATCTCACCGACAACGGCGGGTTGGCCAACCCGGCGAGCCACCTCTCCGAACAGGCGGGCACAACCCAACAGGACCGCCAGCTGGATGACCAACTGCAGCACATCGCCGTGCGACGGTACGGCGATCGGAACATCCAAGACGGCCCTCCTTCACAGCGCCTACGGGTTAGCGAACGGACTCGGGCTGGAAGGCTGCCCTACCCGACACAAGCCGAGATTCACCCAACGAAACGGGTTCGCCGACCCGGCTCCCTCGAACCGGGCTCGGCGTGGATGAAACGATACCCGATCGTTCGAACAGGGGCTGCTGACCCGATGCCCCAGATGGGCAGCAATCGCAGAGCCGCCCACCAACCAGGCCCTCGGGGAAGGTTTCCGACAAGCGCCTGTCACAGTTGACGGGTCGCTGCGGGAATTACCGCCGTCGGATGTGCCGGCAGCGCGATGGGCACCCTACGCCCCGCGGTCGCATGCGGCCGCGCGACAGATGGCGACGACTCGTTGGATCACTGAAGCCGGGGTTCCTCCCGAAGAATTCGCCATTGAGACCGACGGACCCACCACTGTGCAGAAGAGCATTCGTCAAGGTCGAAGAAGAGTCGGCCCTCGGGGCTGCCAGAGCAGACATGACCGCGACCTGGAACTACCCCGACGGGCGCACTCACACAGTCGAGGCCTCGACATCCGGATCCGGATAGGTGTATTTCGAGGTCAATTACGCAACCCGAAGCGATGACACGCTCACCGTGCAGAGGTCGTACTGGATCAACGCCGGTTCGACACGACCAACACCGTGCTGAGCGCCGGCGTCAGAGTGAAGTAGCTCTCGGGAGGTGACGAATCGCGCTCGAGCGGCCCGGGCGCGATCCAGCGCGTCGTGGGTGCCCAACCGTCAATCCGGTAGCCACGCTCGGTATCGACCGTCGCGCACTTCCACATGCAGCTTCTCCTGGTAGCACTCCGATAGCGAGTCCGCAGACAGCACCTCATCCATCGGCCCGCGGGCTATCAGCCGACCTTGACTCATCATTGCGATGTGGCCGAATCCGGGTGGGATTTCCTCCACGTGATGAGTCACGAGAATCACGGCGGGACTCTGAGGATCAGCGGCGAGGTCGGCGAGTGAGGCTACGAGACGCTCACGAGCCCCCAGATCGAGACCGGTCATGGCCTCGTCGAGGAAAAGGACCTCCGGGTGGGTCATCAAGCTCCGCGCCAGGAACACCCGCTGCTTCTCGCCCGAAGAGAGGGTACCGTAGCGGCGGTCGGCCAGGTGATCCGCCGCAAACCGCTCCAGCAGGCGCCCGGCGAGCTCCCAATCGGCGTCGTCGTAGTCGTGCCACTTCGTGTCGACGAACGACGCGTGTTTGCCGGTCACGACGATATCGATCGCCGGTAGACGATCGCGAATCATCCCGGCAGGTTCCGGCCCGGCGTAGCCGACCCGTTCGCGCAGCGTACGCACGTCGACCTTGCCGTAGGTCTCGCCGAGGAGTCGGACCGTGCCCCGGGTGGGCCCGAGGTAGGTAGACGCCACTTGCAGCAGTGTTGTCTTGCCGGCGCCATTGGGTCCCAGGAGTACCCAGCGCTCGGTCCGATCCACATGCCAGTCGATATCATCCAGCAACAGCCGCCCGTCGCGAACGACGGAAACACCCTCGAGCGCCACTACCTCGCCGGAGACCGGGTCAGGGTTACTCATCGATGACCACCATCGAACGCCCTCATCGACGACTGCAGGTGGAGAAGAGTCGCCTCCGCCGCCGCCTCCGGGTCGCCGGCGCGAAGAGCGCTCATGATCGCCCCGTGACCCTCATTTGCCTCGCGGAGCAGGCCGGGTTTGCCCAGGGCCACGCCAACGTACATCACCGACGCATCGAGCAACGATCGGATGATGACCGCGATTCGAGAAGAGACGCCCGTCTCGTAGATGCCGATGTGGAATTCCCGATTGAGTTGAACCCACTGCGCAGGGTTGACTTCGATCTGCATGCGTTGGTGCAGATGCTCGAGGCGGTCGAGCATATCTTCGGTCATGGAGCCGGCTGCCCGACGTATCGCCATGGGCTCGAGCATCATTCGAACTTCGTAGATCTCTTCGAACTCGGGATAGCTCAGTCCCTGCACCACAGCTCCGACGTGTGGGTCGAAACTAACCAATCCTTCAGATGCCAGATCGCGCAAAGCCTCTCGAACCGGAGTTGTGCTCACCTCCATCGAGAGGGCGAGCTCTGACTGGACCAGACGGGAGCCGGCGGCGAGTTCACCGGAGAGGATGCGCTGGCGAAGCGTTTCTAGAACGAGTTCGTGGGTCGTGCGCCTGGCGTGCGAGATAGAACCCATGGCCACGAGTTGCTTGCGCGCTTGATCAGGCACCGCGTGCCCCCGGTGTGCGTCGCATGGCTACCTCAACCCCAATTCTCCACGTGCGCCGATACCACCAAACCCGCCCGCACGGCGCTTCCACCCTGCTCGGCCATTCTCTCGATAGGCCGCGTTCAACCCAAACGGCCAGGCCAAACTCCTGACCCGAGAGAGCCACCGGTCCTCGCGGATGGCAAACTACCGGCCTCTGAGCATCTGATATCATACAGAATGCAGGACGGTTGCGACGGATCGCGAGGAGTAAACATGTCAGATACACCCTGGAAGACAGATTCATTCTTCTCCAGCCCGTGGAATTACTTGCCAGAGGTGACCGAGTCCTTTGAGCTTCCTCAGGAGATCACAATCCACGACGTCACCTTGCGTGACGGCGAGCAGCAAGCCGGTGTTGAGTTCACTGCCGACGACAAGCTGCGGATTGCCGAGGCACTCTCCGAGGGGGGCATCCATCGCATCGAAGCGGGACTGCCCGCAGTCTCTCCCGCCGACACCGAGGCGGTGAAACGGATCGCGGCTGCCGGGCTCGATGCTGAGATTTACGCATTCTCGCGGTGCATGGTCTCAGACGTGCAATTGGCGATCGATTGCGGCGTAACCGGCGTGATCATGGAGGTCCCGGCCAGCCACCACCTGATCGAGAAGGCATACCGGTGGCCCGTGGAGCGTGCGATCGAGGCATCGATCGAGTCCACGAAATTCGCCCACGAGAACGGCCTCAAAGTCACCTTCTTCCCCATCGATGCAACAAGAGCCTCGATGACCCAGCTGCTCGATGACCTCGAGACGGTGGCGACCAACGGCTACGTCGATAACATCGGCCTCGTCGACACCTTTGGTGTGTGTTCGCCTCACGCCATTAGCTACTACACCCGTCGCGTCAAGGAACGGTTGGACGTGCCGCTGGAGACACACTTCCATATGGACTTCGGCATGGGAGTCGCTAACACCTTGCTGGCGGCAGGCGAGGGCGCCTCGGTGCTTCAAACCACCGTGAGCGGTCTCGGCGAGCGGGCCGGCAACGCTCCGACCGAGGAGACCGTGCTAGCTCTCCTCACCATGTACGGCAAGGATATTGGGGTCAAGACGGAGAAGTTCACCGAGATAGCCCGCCTCGTGGCGGAGCTCTCCGGAGTCACCCAGCCTGGCAACCGGCCGGTGACTGGTGAAAGGCTGTTCAACGTCGAGTCGGGCATCATTACAACTTGGGTGAAGAACGCGGGCACCGAACTCACTGAGCCGTTCCCGTATCGGCCCGAACTCGTCGGACAACCTCAACCCGAGTCCGTACTCGGCAAAGGATCCGGCATCGACTCTGTGGCCATTTGGCTGGGCAAGCTAGGAATCCACGACGCCGAAACCAAAGACATCGAAACGATCCTGTTCGAAGTCAAAGGTGTCTCGCTTGCCAAGAAAGGGCTCCTCGACGAAGACGAGTTCCGCGCCATCGTCAGCCAAGTACTGCCGGGACGGGTCAGCTAGCCTCCCAGTCCCCCAGATCGAGTCGAGTAGACGTGCCCTCGGAGTGAGGGTGCGTCTACTCGATTCCGATGATGTCCGTGGTGGCTTCGCCGGCACGGATGCGATCCATCCACTGCCGCTCGGCAGCAACTACCCGCGCCACGGCGGCCAGTGCGTCCTCGGCCTGTGACGCCGGCACAACGGTCACTCCATCGGAATCACCCACAACAATGTCGCCCGGATTGACGACAACGGCGCCGCATTGGACCGGTACGCCGTGGGTACCCCGGAAACCCTTGTGGGGGCCGCCGGGGCAGGTGGCGCGGGCATACAAGGTGAAGCCCAGGGCAGCGATCTCGTCGATGTCCCGGACAGCGCCGTCGATCACGGCGCCGACGATTCCTCGCTCGACGGCTGCCGCCGTCATGACAGCACCCCATACCGCCCGTGCGGTACCGCCCTGCGCGTCGACTACGAGAATCGAGCCGGGGACTGCATCGACCAATGCCCTGTGGGCAGTGGACGAGTCTCCCAGAGCCGTCGCCACGGTGTGCGCCGGACCGGCCATGCGAGTTCCGCACAGCCGGCGGATGCCGCCATCCATCGCTCCGCCACGTCCGATGACATCGGATAGGTTGGCGGTGGCTATCCCCTGCCAGACCGTCGGGTCGAAGCCGGGTGCGGCACTCAACCCCGGTCCCGGTTGCGAACTACGGTGCCGAGACAAGAGACGTCGAGATCGCCGAAGCCCATGTCCAGACCCGATCGTGTTAGGGCCCGTACGGCTTCTACGACGCCGGTGCCGAAAGCGGCGCCCACCAGTTCCATGTCCTTGGCAGCCTGCTGGAGAGAGAACCCGCCCGCCGGCGCTTTCCCGGCGATGGATTCTGCTCGCGCCGCCGCCAAGGGAGAGATCCGCTCGATAACCGAAGCGAAGGTTGTGATGTCGAGGTCGGGATCGCGCTCCTGCACCCACGACAGGCTCTCAGAGGCGGCGGCAATCACCGACACCAGGAAGCCGTTCACCCCGAGCTTGGCCACTGAGCCGCTTCCCACCGGTCCGAAGACGACAGTGCGCTTGGCGATTGCGTCGAACAAGCTCGCATAACGATCGAACAGGTCTTGATCGCCGCCGCCGAGAATCGTCAGCTGAGCGTTTTCGGCCGGCTTCACGGAACCGCTGACCGGGGCATCGAGAAAATGGAATCCGGCAGCCGCCAGGCGCTCCCCAATGCTCTCGGCGGCTTCCGGCCCGATGGTTGACGACTGGATCAGCACCGAACCGGGCTTGGCGCCGCCGGCCCAGCCATTCTCACCGAACACGACCTCCTCAACTGCGTCCGCCGCCGAGACCATCACGAATGCCACCGCTGTCCGATCGCCCACCGCGCCGGGCGATTCCACCAGAGTCACCCCTTCGGGTGCCTCGATGGGTGACCGATTCCATGCCAGGACCTCATGGCCCGCGGCGGCGAGGTTGCGCGCCATGGGACGACCCATCGCGCCCAGGCCGATGAAACCAACGTCCATTAGAAACTCTCCTTCGTTCGGCCCGTCTTCCCGCAAGGTCAGTTACCCGGGGCAACCACCCGATTGCGCAGCGTCCCGAGACCCTCTACCTCACATTCCACCACATCGCCTGCCTGCAACGCGCGGGGTGGATCCATGACGAAACCAACCCCGTGCGGGGTGCCCGTCATCAGCACATCCCCGGGCTCCAGCGTCATTCCCCGGGCCAGGAAGTGAATGAGGTGGTCGATCGGAAACAACATCTCACTGGTCGACGAGTCCTGTCGCACCTCTCCATTGACCAGGGTCTTGATTCCGAGCGCCTGCGGATTAGGAACTGCGTCGGCCGTCGTGATCCAGGGCCCATTCGGGCAGTAAGTGTCGAAGCTCTTCGACCGGACCAGCTGTCCATCGGCCTTCATGCAGTCGCGTGCCGTTACGTCATTCCCCACCGTGTATCCGAAGATCACGCCGGGGGCGTCGGCCTTGGAGACGCCTTTGGCGCGCTGCCCGATGATCACGGTGAGTTCCGTCTCATAATCGGCCAGCTGGGTCATTTCGGGATCGACCACGATGTCGTCGTATGGACCGGTCAGGGAGGTGTTGGCCTTCATGAACAGGATCGGGTTCTTCGGTGCGGTCGAGCCGGTCTCCCGGATGTGGTCGGAGTAGTTGAGGCCGATCGCCATCAGTTTGCCGGGGGCAACGATCGGGCCCAGGAACTCGGGATCGACTACTCCTCCACTCATGGTCGCCGTGTCCAGACCCGCCAGCGCCTCTGCAGCATTCACCAGCTCGGGCGTGGTCGTCGCATGAACGCCGAGTGACTCCAAGCTGACCCACGACTCATCTCCAACCTGGACGGCATATGAAGGCCCGGAAGGCCCGGCAATTCGCGCAATTTTCAACGTCGTATTCCTTTCAATCCCTCAGGCTATGCGCCCGCAGTGAACTTACCCTCGACCTCGAGGAGGTCAGATTTGTGCCAGTAGAGCAGCTTCCGTTCGGTCCAGGCCACAATCCCGAACAGGACGATTCCGATTACGCCGAGATAGACGATCAAGGCAAACACCCGGTCGATACGCAGCGTCTGGGCGCTGAACCGGATCAGCTCACCCAGGCCGTGGCCACCACCGAGGTACTCGCCGACCACCGCCCCGACCACACTGAACACCGCGGCAGTCTTGAGCCCGGCGAAGATGAAGGGAAGGGCAGAGGGCAGCTTCAGCTTGCGCAGTGTCTGCCATCGGTTCGATTCCATGGATTGGAACAGCATCAAGGTGTCGGCGTCCACGGCCGCTAATCCAGCGGCCGTGTCGACGATCACCGGGAAGAAGGCGATGAACGCCGCCATGACGATCTTCGAGTTCACCCCGAATCCGAACCAGGCCACGAAGACCGGGGCAAAGGCGACCTTGGGGAGTGCGTTGAACGCGACCAGGTAAGGCATGACCGCTTTCCGACCCAAACGCGTCTCACCCACAACCACCCCAAGCACGAAGCCGAGGATCCCTGCCGTCAGGAAACCCCAGATGACCTCCTGGGTCGTGATCCACAATCCTTCAGCGACGTGGCCTCCGGTGAGAATGTTCGTCGTGGCGTCCCACAGTTCCTCGAACGTCTCAACCGGCCCCGGAAGGAGCACCTGGGAGACGAACTCGATTTCGTATATCAGCCACCACACTCCCAGCATCAGGGCTCCGAGAACCGTGATCGAGACCGGCTGGGGAATCCGGTCGATCCACGTCCCCGAATACCACGTCTCCTCCGCCGCGGACATCGCGCTGGGAGCGCCTTGCAGTTCGGTCTTCTGAGTCATACGAGGCCTCCACCGTCGATTCCCATGTCGAGGGTTCCACGTACCCGGCGCACCAGGGCACCGAACTCGGGAGTGGTCATCATGTCGAGGGTCCGTGGGCGGGGAAGATCGACATCGACCACCGTGGCGATCCGACCGGGGCGGGCAGACATCACAAAAACCTGATCCGCCAGGAAAACGGCTTCGGGAATCGCGTGCGTGACCATAAATGAGGTGGCATCACGCTCCCGGCAGATTCGCTGCAGCTCGACGTTCATGTACTCGCGGGTCAGCTCATCCAGCGCCCCAAAGGGCTCGTCGAGCAGCAGAATCGCCGGTCCGGTGACCAGCATCCGGCAAATGGCTACCCGCTGTGCCATGCCGCCGGACAGCTCATACGGGCGAACCTGATCAAATCCGCTGAGCCCTACCAGTTCGAGCAACTTCAGTGCATCTTCCGAGTGCGCCTTGGCCGCGGCACTCCCCGACCTGATCTCGATCGGTAGTAGGACATTGTCCAGTGAAGTCCGCCAGGGAAGCAGCGTCGGCTGCTGAAACATGATTCCGATGTCCTGGCGAGGGCCGGTCACCGGTTTCCCGTTCAGCAGGATCTCCCCTGAGGTGGCCGGAATCAATCCGGCCATGATCTTGAGCAGGGTCGACTTCCCGCACCCGCTTGGACCAATGACGCTGGTAAACGTCCCGTGACGCAGGGTCACATTGACATCGTCGAGAGCCTTCAGGCCGCGCTTGTGAAAGGTTTTGGACAGATCGGTGATCCGGACCACCTCATCGTTGACCGGGCGGGACTCGTGTCCCGCCCGGTCAACGGCTTCAGCTGATTCGGTCATCCTCGATCAACCGGCGGCTGCGTGGGCTGCCTCAACGAACCGGTTTGTGAACGCCGCACTGACGTCGGGCATCTCATCGAGCGTGCCGTCACTAACGAGGCTGTCTCCCCAGGCCTCCCAGGCCTCAGGCGAGTATGTGCCCCACGGCAGGTCGTCGAGCGGCTTGCTCACAACGATC
>JAHEDM010000063.1 GCA_024641205.1 Actinomycetes bacterium | reverse complement strand
GAACCATCACGTGCGGCTTTCCTTCGACGGTCAGATGGAAACCCTGCTCAAAGTCATCACCGACCGCTTCCACGTCCTGGACATCTCGACCGAAGCGGCCGACCTCGAAGAGATCTTCCTCACCTACTACCGGGATGACGAGGTGGTGGTCTGATGCTTGCCTCTGTGTTTGCCAAAACCACCCGGGACCGCTGGAAGGGCATGGCGATCGCCACGGTCAGCCTCGGCCTGCTGCTGTTGATGGCGATGTCGGTGTACCGGGACATTGATCTGTCCGTCTATTCAGATCTCCCCGAGGTCTTCCTGTCGATCATGGGTATCCCAGATGGCGCCGATGTCGCCAGTTTGGCGGTCGGCGTGCTGTACGGTTTCTACGGGGCCCTGACGCTGGCCGCTCTGGCCGTTTCGATGGGCTCGGCGTCGGTTGCAGGGGAGGAACGGGACGGAACCATCGGATTGCTGTTGGGCAACCCGAAGAGCCGTACCAACGTTCTCGTCTCCAAAGCGGCGTCGATGGTGCTGCTGGTGGGGTTGGGGTCCTTGGCTCTGTGGGGTGCGGCTCCGCTGGTAGCAGGAATCCTGGATGTCCGAATGGGTGGCATGCAGATTGGGCCCTACGCCCTCCATCTGTTCGTCAATGCCCTCTTCTACGGGTTCCTGGCGATGGCGATCGGTGCCTGGACGGGCAAGCGCGGCCTGGCATCTGGAGTATCTGCCGGGGTCATGGCACTCGGGTTCGTCGCAGTGGGAATCTTTCCGATCATTGAGGGGTGGGAGAACGTTGCTAAGGTCTTCCCCTGGCACTACTTCGATAACGGCCAGCCGGTGATCAACGGGATCCAATGGGGCGACCTGGCCGTGCTGTTCGGCGCCACGGTGCTTCTGGCCGGAATTGCTCTGGTCGGAGTCAACCGTCGTGACCTCCGAGGCCAGAACGTGGGTGTCACCCTCTTGGACCGTCTGCGTGCCAACCCTATGACCCGGAAGGTCGTCGATAGGCTGGCCGGTGCCACCCGGGTCTCCCGGATCTGGATCAAGACCGCCTCCGAACATCAGGGTTTGCTGATCATTACTGCCTACCTGATGTTCTTCGTCATGGGTGTGCTGATGGGTCCGCTGTACGGTCTGATGGATCAGACGCTGTTGAGTTTCGCCGATCAGATTCCCAAAGAGCTCTATGCCTTCGTCGGAGCCGGCGGTGGCAGCATGAGCACGCCCGAGGGCTTCTACGAGGTTGAGACCTTCGGCCTGATGGCTCCTATTGCGGTGATGGTGGTTACGGTCGTGATCGGGGCCCGGGCGCTGGCCGGGGAAGAGCAGAACCGCACCATGGGTCTGCTGCTCGCCAACCCGATCAAGCGTTCCCGGGTGCTGTTGGAGAAGGTTTGGGCGATGGTGGTTTACGCCATTGCGGTCGGGTTCTCTACCTTCTTCGGAGTCTGGCTCGGGTCGCTGATCGGCGGGCTGGGCCTTGATGTTGGCAACATTGCCGCCACCTCGTTCCTGGCGACCCTGGTCGGCCTGGTCTTCGGGGCTTTGGCCCTGGCGTTGAGCGCCGCCACCGGCCGGGTCCGGGTTGCCGTCTTCGGGTCGGTCGGAGTGGCTCTGGTTTTCCATCTGGTCAACTCGTTTGCGTCGCTGAACGACACGCTGGCCGGATGGGCCAGGGTGTCACCGTTCAGCTACTACCTCAGCACGCACCCGCTCCAGAACGGGATGGATTGGGGTAACGGGGCAATCCTGGCCGGCCTGACCATCGTGCTGGTAGCGGTGTCGGTCGTGATGTTCCAACGACGAGACTTGCGCGAGACGGGCTGAGTTGGGCCCGAAGTCGGCGACTTAGGCCGCATGGTATTTGGCCGGCCGTGGCGCGGGAACAGTCGAGAGCTCGCGAAGGTCGCTTCGAACCGGCAATCGTCCGTACCTACTCGGCTCGCTTTGATCACGCGGCGTGGTGACAGGGGGATTCCGGCGACGCGCACCCGACTTCTATCGACGGCGTCGGCTTCGGTTCTCCCACCGGCGGTACAGGTACAACCAGGCAGGCTCGGGCTGGGAAGCGCCGACGGTATTCTGCGGCTCTGGCTCGGGGGCCCGGGACTCCGGCTCGGGCGCAACCTGCGTCGGCCCGGGTTCGTCGGGTTTCTCCTCCCTACGCAGCTCGGCAAGGCGCTCGCGGAGGAACCTCGCCTCAGTCTCGGCCCGGGCGGCCCGTTCGCGCGCCTCGGCCAGCTGCTGGCCTGCTTCGTGGAGGTTGCCGAGTTGGTTGATCATCTTGTTCCACGCATCGATTGGGACCAGCACTGAGCCTTCCGGTGCCTCCGCGGGCTGCCCTGCTGCGCTTGAAGGTGGAAGCGGGGGGGCTGGGCCCGGTCGAGCGGTAGGCGGGGGGCGGAGGCGCCCCAAGTGCCTGGCTCTCGCTACGACCTCGTCGAGGCCGACCATCCGCACCTGGCCTTCCGGAGTGAGCTCAAAACGGGTCGGGATTCTCTCCTTGCGCGCCCAGTTGCGCACCGTAGAGGACGGTACCCCCGTGACCTCTTCGGCTTCGTGCAACGTCACCCATCGGGTCGAGGTTGCGGGGCCTTCCGGCGGACGGACGGCTTCCCCGATCGGGGATTGCATCGGGCGCGCCTCCCGCGCTTGTTGCTGCCAGACGAAAGCGGGGTCTTCCATCTCCCCAGGATAGGTCCTGGCCTCGGCAGACTCCTAGGATGCTGGTGAGACCGGAGCGCAGGAGAGCCCAAACCAAGATGCCGTCCCAAGAAGAGATTCGTACGATCGTGGCGAGTATTGTCGATGGCGTCCTGGCCCGGACCGGCGATCACCTCGCTTCCGACGTACAGGCGGCCCCGGCGCCTGAGTCGGACGGTCGGCATCGGTGCATCGCCGTCGGAGCCGATCACGGTGGCTATCCCCTCAAGGAACGAATCGGTTTCTATCTCCGCGAACAGGGCTACGACGTCACGGACTGCGGCACAAACAGCCCCGACTCGGTCGACTATCCCGATTTCGCTCACGCAGTAGCCCGTTTGGTCGGAGACGGCACTTGCTCGGAAGGAATCATTGTGGATGGGGCCGGTATCGGATCGGCGATGGTCGCCAACAAGGTGCCCGGGGTGCGCGCCGCACTCTGCTACGACGTCTCTTCGGCCAGAAACAGCCGCGAGCACAATCACGCTAATGTCCTGACTCTGGGGGCGGGATTGATCGGAAATGCGCTCGCCCTGCAGATTGTCGACGCGTGGCTGGCCACCGGGTGGGGTCCTGGGCGGCACGCGCGACGGGTGGACATGATCACAGACATCGAGGGCTGGTACCTCAAGGGCGACCGAACATGACAAGCAGAGAAGAACTGATCGAGGCAGTGACTCGGGAGGTACTGGCTGCCTTTCGTGAAGATGTCGACGAGATTTGTGTTGATGGTTCGTGTGCTGTGCACAGTCCCGAAAAGGTGCGCGAGATCGTGGCCAACGGCGCCGGGCGCATCAGCTTTTCGGGGGCGGCCGCTGAGGTGCCTCGCGATCTGGCCGGGTATCTCGACCATACGTTGCTCAAGCCGGAAGCTTCTGCCTCCGACATCGACAAGCTGTGCTCTGAGGCGGTCGAGTACGGCTTTGCGGCGGTGTGCGTGAATCCGACCTGGGTGAAGCGTGCTGCAGCAAATGTCCGGGGCTCGAGCGTCAAGGTAGCCTCGGTGGTTGGGTTCCCGCTGGGAGCGACACCTCCGGAGATCAAGGCGATGGAAGCGCGGCGGGCCATCCGCGATGGCGCCCGCGAAATCGACATGGTCATCAACATTGGTGCCCTGAAATCCGGCGATCACGACGCGGTCCGTAGGGATATCGAAATGGTGTCCGATGCCTGTCGCGAGGCAGGGGCCAAGAACAAGGTCATTCTCGAAGCGGCCTTGCTCACCGACGAAGAGAAGGTGATCGCTTCCTACCTGGCCAAACAAGCCAAAGCCGACTACGTGAAAACCTCAACCGGGTTTGGTCCGGGCGGAGCGACCGTCCACGATGTGTTGCTGATGCGGGAAACGGTTGGCCCTGAGATGGGGATCAAAGCTGCGGGCGGCATCCGCAGCGCCGAGGATATGAAAGAGATGATCGCCGCCGGCGCCACCCGAATCGGGGCGTCGGCCGGTGTGGCCATCGTGACCGGAGGGGGGTCGAGTGAGCAATATTGAACTGCGCGCCTACGCGTTCCTGGACAGCCTGCAACCGCAATATGCGGCGTTCTTGGGGACCATTGCGCAAGGTTTCCTTCCCTTGGCCGGCGATGCTTCCCTGTACGTCGAAATCGCCCCCGGTATCGAGATCAACCGTCTCACGGATATCGCCCTCAAAGCGACCAGGGTCAGGCCGGGGATGCAGATCGTCGAGCGGTACTACGGGATGCTCGAGATCCATTCTGAGGATCAAGCAGAGACGCGCGCCGCCGGACGGGCCATCCTCGAAGCCATCGAGCACGAGGAAACCGATCGCACCAAGCCCAGGATCCTTTCCAGCCAGATAATTCGCCGGATCGATGACCATCAGGCCCAATTGATCAATCGGATGCGCCACGGCCAAATGATCATTCCCGGTCAGACGCTGTATGTCCTCGAACTCGAACCCGCTGCCTATGCTCCGCTGGCCGCCAACGAGGCCGAGAAAGCAGCCGAGATCAACGTTCTGGAAGTCCGGGCCTTTGGTTCGATGGGACGCGTG
This sequence comes from Actinomycetes bacterium, assembly GCA_024641205.1. Lineage (GTDB taxonomy): Bacteria > Actinomycetota > Acidimicrobiia > Spongiisociales > UBA4744 > UBA4744. The sequence goes on along the minus strand of JAHEDM010000063.1, from coordinate 5,095 downwards.
TACCTCGGTGGCGAAGAACGGGATATCGACGTCGGTTGGCGGGCGGCCGTAGCCGCCATCGAAGGCCTCGAAGGCAAAGAATCTCCAAGTAAGTAGAAAGAGAAGGAGAGGGATGTATGGCTGAAGCCCTGGGAATGATCGAAGCGAGAGGCTTTGCGGCGATGGTCGAAGCGGCCGACGCCATGGTCAAAGCGGCCAAAGTCGAACTCGTCAGCTACGAGAAGACGGGCGGTGGCTACGTAACTGCCATCGTGCGTGGCGATGTGGCCGCCGTGAAAGCGGCTATCGATGCCGGCGTACGCAGCGCCGAAAAAGTGGGCGAAGTGATCTCTACCCATGTGATCGCCCGGCCGCACGTCAACATCGATCTGGTGCTTCCGCTGGGACGCGCAGAAGAAGCCGAAGCAGAGATGGGCTAGACAGCCGGAGCCTCGTTGGGGCTCGGCAGACCTGCCGGGCTTCGGCCTACTTCGGACGGAGGATGTAATGCTGCTTGGACGCGTAGCGGGAACGCTGGTCGCCAGCCAGAAGGAAGCGAACCTCGAAGGGCTCAAGTTCCTTGTGGTGCGTCAACTCGATGTGGACAACAAGGAAACCGGCGGGTATGTCGTGGCCGCCGACGCAGTCGGAGCAGGGGTAGGCGAAGTAGTGCTGTACGCAACCGGCAGTTCTGCCCGTCAGACGGTGCTGACCAACAACCGCCCCTGTGATGCCGTGATCATGGCAATTGTTGATACCTGGGAAGTCGGCGGCACCGAGGTGTGGCGCAAGTAGAACGCCGAGGAGGCTCATGGCGACGCTGAGCGAACAGCAGATTCAGGACATCATCGAACGAGTCAATCTGCGGATTGGCACGGTTGCCAATGGTCAGGGAGCGAAGCTGCGCGCCGAGAAGCAGCTGGAAGCTGCCGAGCAGGTTGAGCTGGGCGACGGGATCTACGGCGCTATTGACGAGGCGGTGGCCGCCGCTCGCCGGGCCTTCCTCCACTATCAGCGGCAGGGTCTCGAGGGCCGCAAAGCCATCATCGCCTCAGTCCGAGCTTCCATGTTGGAGAATGCCGAGCGGTTGGCCGAGATGGCCCATGCCGAGACCGGGCTTGGTCGGGTGACCGACAAGATCCTCAAGAATCGTCTCGTCACCACTCGCGCCCCCGGGCCGGAAGATCTCGAGCTGGAGGCCGTGACCGGAGATCAGGGGATGATGGTGACCGAGTTCGCTCCTTACGGAGTCGTGGGCGCGATAACCCCGACCACCAACCCGACCTCAACCATCATCAACAACACGATCTCGATTGTTTCCGCAGGAAACGCAGTCGTCTTCAACGTGCATCCCAGTGCCAAAGCGGTATCCGCCGAAAACATCCGCTTATTGAACCGGGCGATTCAGGCCGGGGGCGGCCCACCCGATCTGGTCACGGCCATCCCCAACCCCACCATCGACAGTGCCAAAGAGGTCATGAACCATCCGGACGTTGCCCTCCTGTTGGTGACCGGCGGCCCGGCAGTGGTGCGGGAAGCCATGCGCACCGACAAAGTGGTGATCGCCGCCGGACCAGGCAATCCTCCCGCCGTTGTCGATCAAACCGCCGACGTGGACAAGGCCGGGCGCGACATCGTGGCGGGAGCCTCGCTCGACAACAACATCATCTGCGTCGACGAGAAAACCACCATCGCCGTCGATACCATCGCCGACCGCCTCGTGCGGTCGATGGCCCAGAACGGGGCCTACGTGCTGAAGGAGCACGAGCTGAAGCGGCTCGAACGGGTGATCTTCCAAGAGATGGGCCCGCCCCGGAAACCGGGAGTCATCAACCCGGCCTTCATCGGAAAGAACGCCGGCGTGATCCTCGCCGAGATCGGGATCCAGGTAGGTGACGACGTGCGTCTGGTCGTGGCGGAAGTGCCACAAGAGCACAATCTGGTGTGGACCGAGCAGATGATGCCGGTCCTGCCGGTGGTGCGGGTGAAAGATGTGGAGCGGGCCATCGAGCTGGCCGTCAAATCCGAGCACGGGTTCCGGCACACTGCCTCGATCCACTCGACCAACGTGCAGACCATCACCAACATGGCCCTCGCCATGAACTGCAGCATCTTCGTTGCCAACGGGCCGAACTATGCCGGACTCGGCGAAGGGGGAGAAGGGTTTTCGTCGTTCTCGATAGCCAGCCCAACCGGTCACGGATTGACGAGGCCGCGCAGTTTCTCGCGTGAGCGGCGAATCACCGTGGTCGGTGCTTTGAGGATCGTGTGATCATTCAACCGGCCCTCGCCCTCCTCGAATTCGACTCAATCGCTGTAGGCATCGCGGCAGGCGATGCCATGGTCAAACGGGCTCCGCTAGATCTCCTCAAGGCGGGCACCGTTCAACCCGGCAAGTATCTGGTATTGATCGGCGGGAACGTAGCCGATGTCGAAGAGGCGATCGACGCTGCCCGATCGACGGAATCGGGTTCGCTGGTCGATGTCGTGTTTCTGCCAGACGTTCACCCAGATGTTGTTGCGTCCGTGGCCGGGGCACGACGAAGCGACGAAGGGGAAGCGCTCGGCGTCATCGAAACCACCACGGTGGCGGCCATCATCCAAGCAGCCGATGCTGGGGTGAAAGGCGCCCGGGTAACGCTGCGGGAGCTGAGAATGGCCGACGGGCTGGGTGGCAAGGGTTACCTGCTGTTTGGTGGCTCGGTCGCTGATGTGGAAGCGGGTGTCGCCATTGGTTCGGCTCGGGTCAGCCAGCAGCTGGTCAGGAACACGGTCATCGCCCAACTCCATTCGGAGATGCTCGACAACCTGGCCGTCGACGGCCGTTTCGAAGAAGTTGTTCGTCGGGAAGGTGAGTAGCGCCATGCAGATGGGCCGGGTGATCGGGACCGTTGTGGCCACCATGAAGTACGAAGGCCTGGAGGGCATCAAGCTTCTCATCGTGCAGCCCCTCGATCGGCACCAGGAACCGGAGGGGCGCCCCGTCGTGGCCGCCGACGCCGTGCACATGGCCGGGCCGGGCGAGTTGGTCTACTTCGTCGGTTCGCGCGAAGCCGCTCAGGCCCTTCCCGAGACCTTCGTTCCGGTGGACCATGCCATCGTCGGTATTGTCGATGCGGCCGAGGAATTGTCAACGGGGTCGGGATCGTGAAGATCGGGCGCGTGGTCGGCACGGTGGTCTCCACCATCAACTCGCCGGTCTTTGATAACCGGAAACTGTTGCTGTGCGATCTTCTCGGAACCGACGGCCGGCCGACCGGCGGATACACGATTGCCGTTGATGCAGTGGACGCCGGAGCGGGTGAGGTGGTGCTGATCCTCGACGAAGGCACCGGCGCCCGCCAGATCGTTCAACAGCGAACCGCCCCGATCAGGGCCGTAATCGTCGGCATCGTCGACGAGATGGTCGTCGACGGCGCTCTGGTGGTTGCCCCGGGGATGTAGGACTGGTCTGGTCCGGCTCGGACGAATCCACGAATCGGCCGCTCGGAATGAGCACCACGAGCCGGTCCGCCGCACCTCTGAATCGATAGCAAGGGACGGAACATAACATTGCTCGATGACGCAATCGCCCCGAAACGGGACCATCGCCGGCCTCATCATCGCCGCGGTGTTCCTCGCCGCCTGCGGCTCCGTATCCTGGACCGAGACGTCGACGTTGTCATCCCTACCGACAACTGCGGCCTCTGACGGCACGTCGCCTTCGAACAGCACCGCAGACGTCACGACGACAACGACCACCACCACCACCACCACCACCGCACCGCAACCGACGAACATCCTGGTGATCGGTGATTTCGGAGATGGGGGCGGCAATGAACGGGCAGTGGCCGCCGCCATGGAGGATTACGCCTCGATGACGCCGATCGCAGCGCTGGTGACCACCGGCGACAACCTGTATACCGACGACGTCGCGGCGGCCTGGGAAGAGCCGTTCGGGTGGGTGGTTGCGATGGGGATCCCGGTCTACGCCGCCTGGGGGAAGCACGATCTGGAGTCGTCGTCACGTCGCGAGGCGGTGGCTGACGCCCTCGACCCTCCGGGCCGTTGGTACGAAGCGCAGCTCGGGGAGGCCACCCTCATCGTGCTCGACGCCAACCAGGTGGAGGATCCCGACCAGCTGGCGTGGCTCGAATCGGTGCTCTCCGAGCCACGGAACGGACCGCTCATTGTCAGCTTTCACCAACCCGCCTTATCGTGTGCTTCGCACGGCAGCACGGGAGCGGCGATCTCCACCTGGGCCCCCTTGTTCGAGGCTCACGGCGTCGACCTCGTCCTCAACGGGCACGACCACGATTACGAGCGCTTCGAGCTGAACGGCGTCACGTATGTGGTGACCGGCGGGGGTGGGCGCACCCTCTACGAAATCGGGACCTGCCCAAGCGGGACCCTGCAGCCGCTGGTCGGTGACGACACCCACCACCATTTCGTGGGCCTCCACATCACCGCCGATGGCATCACTGTGGAGGCGCTCGCGCCGGACGGCGAGGTCATCGACGAATTCTCCCTACCGCTGCACCCCTGAGAAGGGTTTTCCCGGCGGAGAGTATTCGCAATCCTCGACTCTGTCGGTTCTTGGTCCGACCTTTGCGTGGTGACAGAAGAACTGCCCGCGGCGGGTCGCCGGACGACTTGTTGCTTGGCGCTGAATGGGTCGACTGGTGTCACCAGCGATGTGGTGAACCCTTCTGAGGTTTTCAGTCGATCTCGGAGGCTGCTCCCCAGTTCTCCCTGGCCTCGTTGGCGGCTGCCACTGCGACGATCAATGCTGCGCTCGGGTCCGCCCACCACCATCCGACCACGGCATTGAGGGTCAAACCAATCAGCGTGGCGGTGGCCAGGAACCCATCCAACAGAGTCATCGTTGCTTCCGACCGAAGCGGTGCAGAGTCGAGCTGATCGGCCGTCCGGCGTTTGACCGCCGACAACCCGAACATCACCGCTGCCGCTGCGACGAGGTAGGCGATACCCCAGGGTGATTCGTCGGGGCGCCGCCCGGTTATCAGGTCATTCGTGGCAAGCAAGGCCAAGGCAATCGCCAGAACGCCGAAGGCGATGCCAACCAGGCGAAGGGCCAGCCGGGTGCGGTGCGGATGGTCGGTTTCATGTCCGGGAA
>JAHEDM010000062.1 GCA_024641205.1 Actinomycetes bacterium | reverse complement strand
ATCAGGAACGTCTCCTGAGTCCCATTCCCGTGGTGAACATCCCAATCGACGATGGCTACCCGATTCCCCTTCTGGGTGAGGAAGCGAGCGGTTATTGCCACATTGTTGAAGACGCAGAACCCCATCGCCCGATCCTCCAAAGCATGATGGCCCGGAGGTCGGATCGGTAGGAAGCCGACCGCAGCCGCTCCCTGTTGCAGGAGGTCGACGGCACCGGGACCCGCACCTGCGGCTCGCAATGCCGCATCCCAAGAGTCGACGCCAACCACAGTGTCCGGATCGAGTTCACCTCCCCCGGCTGCGCAGAATCGTTCGATCGAATGCACGTATTCGGAAAGGTGCACCGCGGCCAGCATTTCGGGGTCTGCTCGGGCGGGCGAAAACTCAACTATGTCAACAGGTGCCGCGACTGTTCCCGCCCGGGCAGCCGCGAGGCGGTCGGGGCGCTCCGGATGCCAGGCCCCGGTTGTATGAGCGGCAAAGGCCGGGTGGGTGGCCACGAGTACCTTCATGCTTCCATGCTGGCAGACCATGCAGCAGGTTGCGCAAACCGCGACTGTGTGTTTCCCGCTCCGCTCTACGATGTGGGGGCACATGAAAAACCTCTCAACCGAAGCCATCAGCCAAAGACCGACATGCGGGTGATGGGAGACTGGCCGGGACGGCTGGTACTTCGGCAAGGGTGGGCCAAGGCGGAGGCCAGACCGTGGAATGCCGACATCGAAGATGCCGCTCTCCGACTGGTCCGGGGAAGTGCTGATTTTCTGGCAGCCTGCAGTGATTGCCTCCTCGATCTGGGCATTTCCGGAGTGACTTCTCCGCCCCTCCCGGACGTATCGGCCGGTATGTGGCTGACCGCCGGCTTCGAGTCCTACCTGACGCTCGACCTCTATTCCCGCGAGCTCATCGGTTCGCAGCCAGAGCCCTCCCATGAAGTGACTACCCGCGGAGGCGACGACTGGGAAACCATCGCGGCAATCGACCGCGCGGCTTTTCCACCACTGTGGAGGCTCGATCAAGATGGTCTCCGAGAAGCAATGGAGGCAACCCCACACGCGAGTTTCCTTCTCAATCGCGAGGCGGGTCGGCCTACCGGGTTTGCCATCGTCGGAGTCGGTTCAATCGCCGGCTACCTCCAACGGGTGGCCGTTCATCCGGACTTCGCTCGACAAGGCATCGGCCGATCATTGGTACGAGCCGCAAACAAGTGGGCCAAGCGCCGCGGGGCCCGCTCGATGATGCTCAATACCCAACCCGAAAACGAAAGCGCCGCACGGTTATACGTCTCGGAGGGATACGAGAAGATGCTCGACCAGCTAACCGTCTTCCGCGTGACGCATCGGTAACGTGTCAACTGTGGCGAATGGACCCCCGGTGATCAGAGTTGTAACCGATTCATCCTGTGATCTCCCCGAGGAGCTAGCCGTGTTGCACGGGATTGAAATCGTTCCCCTCACGATCAGATTCGGGGATCTTGAGTACGCCGACCGCACGCACCTCGCTCAACATCAATTCTGGGACAAGCTGAAGACATCGACCACTCTCCCCGAGACGTCGGCACCAAGTGCAGGAAGCTTTCGCGACACATATGCCGGTTTAGAGGAAGCGGGAGCAGAGGGCATTGTCGTGATCTGTCTGAGCTCGGAACTCAGCGGCACGTACCAAGCAGCGGCGATCGCGGCCGAGCAGACCACTTCGATCCCGGTCAAAGTGGTGGATTCCCGTAACGTATCGATGGCGCTCGGGTTTCAGGTGCTCCAAGCGGCGCGGGCGGCCGCCCAGGGTGACGACCTCGAAGAGGTTGCCGGCGCGGCCCTGGCAGCTCGAGATGGAACCAATTTCGTCGCGGCCCTCGACACGCTCGACTACCTCAAGCGAGGCGGGCGGATGGGGACGGCGCAGGCTTTTCTGGGCGGGTTGCTCAATATCAAGCCTCTGATCACGATGGAAGACGGGGTGGTTGCAGCATTTGGCAGGGCCAGAACGCGAACCAGGGCGCGGGCGGCTTTGGTCGACCGAGCCGCTTCGTTGGGCTCTGCCATCGAAGAGGTCGCCATCTTGGCGGGGGGGTCGGCCGACGCTGATGACTTCCGTCAACAACTCTCTGCCGTGATCCCCACCCATCTGATGGCGGGCATAGGACCCGTGGTTGGCACCCACACCGGCCCAGGGTTGCTCGGCTTCGCCTATCGCCTTGGGCAGACCCACCTTTAATGTAAAGACGAAAGCGCCGCCCAGGAGAACCATGTGCCCCCTCCTCTTCCAGACCGCTTCAGCCTAGAAGTCCGGCTGGGTCGCGACCACGATGTTGAAGAATGGCTGGCTACCGATACGGCCCTTGATCGGCCCGTGCTTATTCGCGTTTGCGGCCCGGAGACATCGAGGGATCGAAGGCAAGCCTTTGTGGACGACACGCGGTCGGGGGCGGCGGTCACCCATGTCCACCTCGTTTCCGTCTACGCGGCCGGACTGATCGAGGAAGGCGCCTACTCGGTCACGGAATGGGCAGGCGGAGTATCGATGGCCGACCGATTATCCGCAGGAGAGACCATACCCGTCGATGAGTTCCTGCCCAATGCAGCCGGGCTGGCAGAAGGGCTCGCCGCCTTCCAGCGGGCCGGAGGGATCCACGGAGCAATCGATGCGGGAGCGATCTATTTCTCCGGATCTCATCCTGCCAAACTCGGTTCGTTTGGCCGCCCTCACACGGGGGCATCGGTTGCCGAGGACACGCGGGCCCTGGCCGAGACTTTGGAAACCTGCATTACCGGTCGGCCGCTTGGCACCGCTTCCCCATCGCAGGTGGTCGATGGCATCCCGACGGCGGTCGACGAAGCGCTGCACGCAGCTCGACAAGGGACGCTCGACGCCGCCGGACTCGCTCAGGCGCTTCACACCACCACTCAGACCCCGACAACTAGCCGCCGCGAACCCAAATGGTCGTGGCGCTGGTTGGCACCTGCAGCCCTCTTGTCGTTTCTGGCGGTCGGGATCGTGGCTATTGGATTGGTCCTGCCATCTGGACCGGGATCTCCAATTCTCTTCCCGGCCACGCCGGATGCCACTACGACAAGCCTCGCCTCGGAGCCACCCTCGACGGTCGATACCACCATCGAGGGTGATCCCGCCCTCGTTGTGCGGGCCTTTTCGTACGACCCAGAAGGAGACGGCACCGAGCACGACGAGAGTATCCCCAGGATCATCGACGGCGATCCGGCCACGAGTTGGCGAACTGAGCGTTACTTCGACCCCTTGCCGCGGCTCAAGCGGGGGGTTGGCGTGGTCTTCGAAGTGAACGGCCGACCCGGCCAGTTTGTTGCCGCCGGCTTGAGCAACGCAACGGCCTACACCCTCATGTGGGCGGCAGATCTCCCGACCAACGGCATCGATGGGTGGGAACGCCTGGCCAGCGGCACGGTGTCGGGAGAACAGGCGATTGCACAGATCCCCGAGCGGGATAGTGGTTTCTGGTTGCTCTGGTTCACCGATCTTCCCACCCAGGAGGATGGCTTCTACGCGTCCCTCGCGGAAGTACGCTTTCTTCCATGAGCTTCCGATCCGTCGAAGATGCCGGGTTGGTTTCTTCGTTCCTGGAAGGTGATCGCCGGGCATTCGACGAGCTGATGCGAGCACACGAAGACCGGGTATTTGCGGTATGCCTCCGCATCCTCACCGATCGGGACGCCGCCCTCGACGCCGTCCAGGAAACCTTCATCACCGTGTATCGCAAAGCCGGCCAGTTTTCCGGTGCGTCCGCCTTCAGCACCTGGCTATATCGGGTTGCGGTCAACACCTGTTACGACCATCTGCGCCGCAACCGCAAGCACCAGGCGCAGCCGCTGCCGGACACAACGGATCCGGCCGACGTACGCAGCGAGGACCTCCTCGGTTCAGTGGAATTGCGTCCGGACCTCGAGCAAGCTCTCGCCAGTCTCGCCCCTGAGTTCCGGGCCGCGGTCGTACTCAGCGACCTGGAAGGTCTTCCACTTCAGGCGGTCGCCGAGGCGCTCGATGTCCCCATCGGAACGGTTAAGTCGAGGGTTTTTCGAGGGAGGCGCCTGCTGGCGGAATATCTCAGGAACCTTTCTGGGTCGTCCGCTCATCAAAGAGGTGAGCATGACGCATGAACACGACTTCGAATTGATCCTCGCCATCGCCGAGGGTGCTATGGGCCCAGCCGAGCAGGCTGCTGCGGAGGCCGTCCTCGCTCCTTGTCAGGTTTGCCGAACAGATCTTCAACTCCAGCGTGAAGCTCTGGCGGCCCTCCAAGCCGCTCCCCCGGTGGTGATGACCGCTTCGGAGCGGGCTTCCTTCCACAGAACAGTTGCTGAGAACCTCATCCCGGTGCCTCAGAAGGCACACACGCAGCCAAACCTTCCCTGGTTTCAGCGATTGATGCCTGCCATGGCTGCCGCAGCCGCTCTCCTGGTGATCGTTGGCGTCGGATCGATTCTGGTCGGCCGGACGGCAGGCACGGACGTGGCAGCCGAAGCCACTACTACGGCAGCCGTGACCAATCTGGACCAGGCTGACTTCAGAGAGGAAGCGGCCGATACCGCGGGCGCAGCGGAACTCGATGACGGGGCGGGCGCCACTACAACAGCGGCGGCTCTAGCCGCTCCCCAGGTTTCCGGTGTCGAGGAGTACGGTTCTGTTTCAAGCACCGATCTGGCTGACATTGCCGCCCAAATGAAGACATCTGAATCAACAGCCGGCAGCGAAGGCTACCCGCTCGATTTCTTACGTTCGCCTGCTCTCGAACCTGCCCTCGTGTGCGCAGACACGGCCAACAGCGAGGGCCGTATTACGGCAATCGGTCGCGCTACCGTCGATGGTGACAATGTGGAGATCTACCGAATTGACGACCTCGTCAAGGTGTACTCGACCGCCGACTGCAGCTTGACCAACCTGTTCGAGTGATCCACGGACTATCCGCTCGGAGATCAAGCTAACCTGCAGTCCATGGACGAATTCGCAACGCGTTTCGCTGATCTGCTTGAAGACACAGCGCTCAAGGTTCGATCGCTGACGATCGACCGGCTCGACCGGGCCATCAAGATCACGGCCCTGGGGATCATCGCCACAACGCTTGGCGGGGTGGCCATTGTCTATCTGATCCGTGCCATCTTCCAGGCGGTAGCCGTTCCTCTCGGCGTGCTCGGCGCCTACGCCTTCTTTGGGGGACTTTTTGTGGTCGGCGGTGCGTTCATGTGGGCGACGCGCAAACGCCCACCAAAGGAAGACGATGTCTGAGAGAGTGATCATTATCGGGTCCGGGCCGGCCGGATTGACCGCCGCCATTTACGCCGCCCGAGCCAATTTGGCCCCGCTCATGTTCGAAGGCAGTCAGGCAGGCGGACAATTGATGCTCACGACCGAGGTTGAGAACTTCCCCGGCTTTCCTGACGGAATCCTCGGGCCCGAACTGATGGACCACATGCGCAAGCAAGCCGAACGATTCGAAACCCGGATCCAGACGGCCGACGTCACCCGAGTGGAGTTCGGAGAACGTCCGTTCAAGGTCTGGGTCGGTGCAGACGAGTACCTGGCGGAGTCGGTGATCATCTCAACCGGCGCATCCGCCCGGTGGCTGAATGTTCCGGGAGAGGAGAAACTGCGTGGTCGCGGCGTATCGGCCTGCGCTACCTGCGACGGCTTCTTCTTCCGCGATCGGAAAATCGTGGTCGTCGGTGGAGGAGACTCGGCTATGGAAGAGGCCATGTTCCTCACCAAATTTGCCTCCAAGGTGACCATCATCCACCGTCGCAATGAGTTCCGAGCCTCGGCCATCATGGTAAAACGCGCTCTCGAACACCCGAAGATCGAAGTGGTTTGGGACACGGTTGTCGAAGCAATGCTTGGAGAGGATGAAATCACTGGCCTCTCGATCCGTAACGTCAAGACGGATGAGGTCTCCACCATGCCGACCGAGGGTGTATTCGTTGCGATCGGCCACACGCCCAACACCGAGATCTTTCGGGGTCAACTGGACATGGACGAGGTGGGGTATCTCACCCTGCAGGGCGACGGTTCCACTGCCACGTCGGTGGAAGGAGTCTTCGCGGCCGGTGACGTTGCCGACTCCACCTACCGGCAAGCCATTACGGCAGCCGGAACGGGCTGTCAGGCAGCCATTGACGCGGAACGTTGGCTCGACCAGGAATGAACCCGGGTCGTCTTCTGTTCCTCTGTACTGATCAGACAAGGGAGAACATCGATGAGTGAGAACGCAGTGACGGTGACCGACGCGAATTTCGAAGAATCTGTCGCCGGGGACAAGGCCGTGCTGGTTGATTTCTGGGCCGAGTGGTGTGGGCCATGCAGAATGGTCGCTCCCGTTCTGGAAGAAATAGGCAAGGAGTACCCGGATCAGATCACCATCGCCAAGCTGAACGTCGACGAAAACCCCTCGATCGCCGCCACCTACGACGTCATGAGTATTCCCACCATGATCGTTTTCCAACACGGTGTCGAAAAAAAGCGCATTGTTGGGGCCCGTCCCAAGCACATGATGGTGTCGGAGCTCGCTCAATTTCTCTCTTGACCGACGAGCTTGGTTCGGCGAGCTGCTCCTGAGTTCACCTAGCTCGTTCGTGGCTCCTGAAGGTCGACCCGAGCGAATCCAACGCTCCGTGGATGGGCAGCAAACCCTTCTGTCGCCCCTTCGCCACCGGCACCTGCGGTGGCAGTACGCACCACCGGTACGCGGCACCGGTCGAGGCGACCACTCCCCACTTCCTATCTGTCCGCTGATCCTCTGAACCTGCGACTATAGAGCCATGAGGCTGTATCGCTTCGGGGATTCGGGGACGGCCGTCCGGGACATTCAGGATCGGCTGAGCGCGCTCGGCTATCCATGCAGCACCGACCCTCGCAGCGAGTATGGCGAGATTACTCAATCGGCCGTTGTTTCCTTCCAACGCCGCCGCGGGCTGCCCGCAGATGGCATCGTCGGCCCGGAGACGTGGCGAGCGATTTACGAGGCTGGTTTCCGGCTCGGCGACCGTCTGCTCTACCTCCGGCGCCCCATGCTGCGCGGCGACGACGTGGCAGAACTCCAAAGAAGGCTCAATTCGCTTGGCTTTGATGCCGGCAAAGTGGACGGCATCCTCGGTCCCAATACCCTGCGAGCGCTGGTCGACTTTCAGCAGAATCGAAGAATGGCCGAAGACGGAATCGCCGGGCCCCGCACTCTCGCCGAACTTCACCAGGTCGCACGCGCTACTCAGAAGACGGGTCGGGAGGCAATCCGAGAGCGAGAGTGGCTGCGGGGACTCCCCGCTTCCGTCGTCGGGGCTCGGGTTTTCCTCGATCCCGCCTGCCGAGATAGCGACGAAGCGGACCGGACCTGGCAGGCGGCTGCCGCGACGGCCTTGGCTTTGCAGCAGGAAGGTGCAATTCCGCTCCTTTCGAGAAGTGCCGACACCGCGCTGCCTGAACGGATCCGAGCCCAACGTGCCAACCGGTTGGGCGCGGCGCTCATCGTGTCCTTTCAGCTTCCCTACGCCGAGACGGCCTCGGTGTTCTTCTTCGCCTCGTCAATGAGCAGGAGTGAAGCCGGTGCAATGCTGGCTGCTGCCGTCGCCGATCGCCTCGGCCTTCCCTGGGAGGGTCGTGCCCATCCCATTCTCAAGGAGACTCGAGCGCCCGCGGTTGTGGTAGCGACCGACGACATGAGCCAAGAAGTTGGCCAAGCCATCGCCGAGGCCATCGGCGGGTTTTTTGCGTCGGCCCAAACCGAAGTCGATGATCCCCGCCCGCATGGCTCAGGTCTGTCGGGACTGATCTAAATACGTCACGTGACGCTATAAGATCTGAAGCACTACGCCGAAAAAAACTGGCGATAGATCCGTTCTAGATCGTCGAGCGAGCTGAAATCGATAACGAGCTTTCCGCGGTCTTTGGCGTATTTAATCTTCACTCTGGTTGACAGCTGGTCGCGCAGTCGCTGCTCGAGTTCGACGATCGCTGCCGGCCGCGGCGGCGGAGCCTTCCTGCCCGTCTGGCCGGCGGATACGGCCTGATTCCTGGCCCGAACAGCATCCTCTACTTGACGTACAGACCAACCCTCTTCGACCGCCCGTTCTGCAATATGTTCGGCGAATTTGCGATCTTCCAGACCGAGCAGAGCCCGAGCGTGCCCGGCTGACAGCTCACCGCGTTCGAGCTTGCCCTGGATCGCAGCCGGAAGTTGAAGGAGACGGAGAGAGTTGGTGATCGCCGACCTGCTCTTGCCAACCCGATTGCCGACCTCTTCATGCGTGAGCCCAAAATCCTCCAAGAGTTCCTGATACGCCGTAGCCTCTTCAAGTGGACTGAGGTCTTCGCGTTGCAGATTCTCGACCAGCGCCTCGGTGAGGAGGGAACGATCGTCGCTCTCCCGGATAATGGAAGGAATCTCGGTAAGGCCAACTTTCTTCGCTGCCCGCCAGCGTCGTTCGCCTGCAACGAGGGTGTAATAGCCGTCTTCAGCTTCCCGAACGATGATCGGCTGCAATACCCCGACCTCGATGATAGAGGCTGCCAGAGAGGCCAACGCCTCTTCGTCAAAGACCGAACGCGGCTGGTGCGGATTGGCAGATACGCGTTCTATCGGAATGACGGCGAACCCAGTGTGGTTCTCCTCGCCTTTCGGGATGAGTGCCTCGAGTCCTCGTCCAAGTCCACTCCTGCGGGTTGCCATGTATGAATTCCTCCTAGTCGCGGCCGTGTCGCCTGCGAAACTCTCGTCCCAGTTCCCGATAAGCGATTGCGCCCCTGCTCATCGGATCAAATGCCTCAATCGGTTCACCATACGACGGTGCCTCCGACAGTCGGACCGACCGGGGGATAACCGTCTTGAAAGCAAGATCACCGAAGAAGTTCCTCACTTGGCTAACGACATCCCGCGAAAGATTGGTCCGCCCGTCGAACATGGTCAGTACGACGCCCCCGATCTTCAAATCGCGATTGAGATTGCTCGAAACCAGTTCAATATTCTTCATCAGTTGACTGAGGCCTTCGAGTGCGTAGTACTCACACTGAATCGGAATCAGGACCTCACCCGAAGCGGCCAGTGCATTGATCGTCAACAGGCCGAGTGATGGAGGACAATCGATGAGGACAAAATCGAAATCCTTCTCTATGTGAGAGAAGGCTTCACGAAGCCGCAATTCTCGGGAAAACATCGAGACCAGCTCAATTTCCGAGCCGGCAAGGTCAATCGTGGCAGGCACCACAAATAGGTCCCGAACGCTGGTCGGTTCAATGACATCCACCAGAGGTACGTTGCGAATGATGACATCGTAGATCGACAGGGAAATCGCCGACCGATCGATTCCCAGCCCTGAAGTGCTGTTTCCTTGCGGATCCAAATCGACAACCAAAACCCGCTCCCCCTGATACGCCAGGGCAGCGGCCAGATTGATTGCCGTAGTTGATTTGCCGACGCCGCCCTTTTGGTTGGTAATGGCGATGACGGTGAAGTCGTGTTCAGTGTCCACTTGGCCCCATGATAAGAAGTGATACCGTGCCGTCAAGGACCGTTGCCGGGATTTCAACAATCTGCAGAGGTCGCCGGCCTGGGGCGGTCCCACCTGCCGGCGGGACGGTGCCTGCTCCCCGCAGGCCAACTACGGCGGTCCCGTTCCGACACAACAGCCGATCGGCGGCTTGGCACGCCCGTTCGGGTGAGAATACGGCACGAAACACGACAGCATCCCAAACCGGCGGCTCCGACAACGCATCGCCCTGATGGACGTCCACATTCTCGAGCCCCAGGCGCCGCACGGCTCTCCAGGCTAGGTCAATCCGCCGGCCCGACCGATCCAGGAGAGTCACTTGGCTGCTCGGCCAGAGGATCGCCAGAGGAATACCAGGAAGACCGACGCCAGAACC
>JAHEDM010000061.1 GCA_024641205.1 Actinomycetes bacterium | reverse complement strand
ATCGAGAGTCGTGAGCAACCAAATCGCCGCCAGAGCGATCAAGGCCGCACCGATCCAAGAACGTCCGGTTCCCAGATCCGCCAACCATCCCTCAGCGATCGAATCGTCTGCTCCTTCTGCAGGGATCACGAGCCAGCCCGCCACGTAGAGCAGGATGCCCAACCCGCCGAACAAGGTCAGTACGACGAAGGCCAGCCTCATCAGCGAGGGGGCTACATGGAAGTAGTCGGCCAGGCCGGTGGCGACCCCACCCAGGATTCCGTCGTAACGACGCAGGGGCGGGCGGGCTCCCCCTGTTCCACCGGTTCGGTGCTGCTGGTCATCGCCGGCAGCTCCCGGGGGTGGAAGCTCGAGATTTGTTTCGTTTGTCATGAAGTGATTGTCCCGGTCGGGTGGCCAGACGTCTATGAGGTGTGACCCCTCAGAAACCCTGACGGTGAGGGTTCGGGTCAGGGTATTCACCGGTTGTGGAGTGAGGAAGCACTGTGGGATCATCCTTGCAGGTCAGGAGTACTTCATCGCCGAGCATCTCGCCGAGCAGCTATCGAACACAGGCCGGGCCAAACGATCAGGGCTGGCCGTTCGCCGACGCGCCGACGACCGCGTCCTGACCGGCCTGGCCGCCGGTATCGCCAGTACATTGGAAATTGATCCTGCATTCGTGCGGGCAGCCTTCGTTACCTTGTCGCTGGCCGGGGGAGTGGGCATCCTGGCATATCTGGCCGGATGGGTCCTGACGCTCGAGGAGCCCGATCCCCAAGCCGTGGTGCTCTGGGGTGAGAAACTGGCGGTACGAGGTACGCGGCGTCGCGTTGCCCTCACCATGATCTTTCTCGGCCTTCTGTTGCTGCTCAAGTCGCTTGGTCTTTGGTTTGGTGATTCCCTGGTGTGGCCGATGGCCATGGCTTCTTTTGGTTTTGCCCTGACCTGGTCGCTGATCGACCAGACCCGTCGGTCCCGATGGACCCGCCGAGCCTTCCCGACCGGCGAAAGCACCAAAGGCGGAAGCGGGGCGCGCATCGTTGTTGGGGGCGTGCTCATGACGGCCGGCCTCGGGCTCTACCTGCAGTCGATCAATGCGGTGGGTCTGGTGGGGGGTGTCGTGATAGCCGTCGTCGTCACGGTGGCCGGTGTGGTCCTGGTGTTCGGTCCCTGGATGTGGCGGCTGGTCAACCAGCTGACCGACGAACGGCGCGAAAGAATCAGGTTGGATGAGCGGGCCGAGGTGGCAGCTCATCTGCACGACTCGGTCCTGCAGACGTTGGCATTGATGCAAAGAACCGACGACCCCCGCCGGATGGCGATGCTGGCCCGCCAACAAGAACGTGAACTGCGCACGTGGCTCTACGGCGAAAACCCTGCCGCCGGGGAGACGCTGCGCCAGGCCCTCGAGGCCGTGGCTTCACGGGTCGAGGAAATCCACCAGGTTCCCGTCGACGTGGTAACTGCCGGGGATCTTCCCCTCAACGACTCGCTCCGGGCTCTGGTCGGGGCAGCGGGCGAGGCCGTCACCAACGCCGCCAAGCACTCGGGAGGGCCGATGGTCTCGGTGTTTGCAGAGGTGGAAGGTTCGAGGGCCGATGTCTACATCAGCGACCAGGGGGTCGGATTCGATCCCGCCTCCGTTCCCGCCGATCGGCGGGGTATCGCCGAGTCGATCATCGGTCGGATGCAGCGTCAAGGAGGTTCTGCCATCGTTCATAGTGAACCGGGGGAGGGAACGGAAGTGCATCTCTCAGTGAGGCAATCATGATCAAGGTCTTTCTGGTCGATGATCATCAACTTTTTCTGTCCGGCGTGAGAGCCGAGCTCGACGCCTCCTTCGAGTTGGTCGGAGTGGCTTCCGACACCGATGACGCTATCGAGGACATCCGAACAAGCCTGCCGGACGTCGTGTTGATCGATGTGCATATGCCCGGCGGAGGCGGATTGGCCGTCGTTAGAGCTGTGCACGAAACCCACCCCGACCTGAAGTTCCTGGCCTTGTCCGTTTCCGATGCGGCAGAAGACGTCATTGCCATGATCAGAGCAGGTGCTCGCGGCTATGTGACCAAGTCGATCCAGCCCGACGAACTGGCCGCGGCCATCCGCCGTGTAAACGACGGCGATGCCGTGTTCTCACCAAGGTTGGCCGGGTTTGTTTTGGATGCTTTTGCGGAAGTAGTCCCGGCTCCTTTGGATCCTGAGCTCGACCAGTTGACGCCTCGCGAGAAGGAGGTGCTCAGGCAGATCGCCCGGGGCTACAGCTATAAGCAGGTGGCACGGCGGCTTTCTATTTCGATCAAGACGGTCGAGTCGCATGTTTCGGCGGTGCTGAGGAAATTGCAGCTTTCCTCTCGCTATGAGCTAACCCGTTGGGCAACCGACCGGCGAATTGTCTGAGCGGACGACGGTCTAGTACTCGTAGGGAGCCAGCAGGCGAAGGTCGGAGTCCTCCTTGATCTCGATGGTCATCGCTGTGTGTGTGCAATCGTCACACGCGTCCGCGAACTTGCGGGCGACCTCATCGAGTATGACGACCAGATGTGATCCTGCGCAGTTGGGATCCTCGTGCCACACCGGGCGCGCATCCTGTAGTGATTCGCGAGTCATGTATCGCACTGTCGTCGTCGCCACGATTCGATCCTCCCTCGGGTATTGCACCATTGTGAACCAAATGGACTCGTATGGGGGGAAATCCGTTTCTGGAGCCGGCTCTGCCGAGCTTGAACCGACGTAGATTTCGGGTCGGCATCAGCAGACGAAGGTGGGATGGTTCCGGTCCGGTTGGTTCCGGTTGTCTTCAATTCAAGAGATGACCCCCTTGCGGCCGATGAAAGATGTAGGCGTTGGTAGCCGCACCAACCCGGGCGGAGGCGAGATGAGCTGTCCAATGGGTGAGGATCGGGGCTTTGCATCCGAGAGCGCCTTGGTCTCGCCCGGTCGAGTGGTTGCGTGGCGCCGATGGCGACTGTGTCCCGACCCGTCGGGTCTGCCTCTGCTGGGGAGCGCGCACATGCATCACATCTGGTCGAGTCGCACACTCCAGGCTAATTGTGATCCCTCTCGAACCTGGTCGTATCGACTGGCATGTGGAGACGATGACTCCCATGAGGCACCTGCGCCGGGTTGCCGATGTGGGATCTACGCCTACAGCACTGCTGAATGGGCCCGTCCCATGGGACCCGGGGTATGGGCCCACGGTCGGGTGCTGATGGGTGGGCCCATGTTCCTGACCGACAATGGCTACCGCGCCCGGGAAGCGACCATCGATGGTCCCCTCGGCTTGACGATCGAATGCGTGGGGGGTGACGATCTCTATTCGCCGACTCGTTGCTTCGAATCGCCGGTGATACTGAAACACAACACCAAGACGTACTTCCCGGTCTGTTCGAAGCACCACAATGCTCCCGTGCATGTCGCAGTCGACGGCAGCCGCACCATCGGCGAATTCCTCGAAGGAGCGGCCTTCCTGGCCTTCCAGCTGGAGACCTTCATCAGCACGCCGAGCTAGGCGAAGACGGGGAAATTCGCCTACTCGGGTCGTATCACGGCCTTGGAGTCTCTAGGTTGGATACCGATGAGCGATACATCCTCCCAGCCGGGGCCGGTTGGGGCACTCTTGAGGATGGCGGACTATCGACGATTGCTCGGCGCCCAAGCGATCTCCGGGCTCGGCGACTGGATGGCGACGGTAGCGCTCATGGCGCTGGTCTTCGACATTACCGGCTCGGCTGTTGCGGTGGGAGCCATGCTGGCGATTCGGTTGGGTCCTGGTGCCATTGCGGGTCCGCTTGCAGCTCAAGCAGCCAGACGCTGGGATCGCAGGAAGACCATGCTGGCTATGGACCTGTTGAGGACCGGCGTTGTGGTGGCGATTCCGATGGTACGCAATCTGGGTTGGGTCCTCGTGTGGGTGTTCGTATTGGAATCTGCCACTCTGATCTATCTGCCCGCCCGAGACGCTCTGGTGCCCGACTTGGTGGAACGCCGGGACTTGCGTCTCGCGAATGGACTGGTGCTTGGTGCCCAGTACGGCGGGCTGCCGGTCGGCGCAGGGCTGTTCGCCGCGTTGGTGGCCCTCACGTCTGGGCTGGCCGTTGTCCCGGGAGGACGCCTGGGGCCGGTGTTCTTCGTGGACGCTCTGACCTTCCTCGGGTCCTTCCTGCTGGTTCGTTCGATCAGTCCGTCGGTGGTTCACGTCGGCGAAGGAGCACATGACGTTCGGTTTCGAGATGCTCTCTCTATCCCTCTGGTGCGTTCGGCGCTGATCCCGATTGCCGGGGTGGCAGCCGGATTAGGAACGGTGTTCTCGGTCGGGATCGTGTTCGTCCAGGACACGCTCGGTGCCGGCGACACCGAGTTTGCTCTCTTGATCATCCTCTTTGGCGTAGGAGCGTTGATCGGGCTCGGCCTGGTCCAGATGGCCGCGTCCGGCGATCCCTTCCGGGACGTTCGGATCGGGGTGCTGTCCCTCGGTGTCATCCTGGCCCTGATGGGCATGTCGCCAAGCGTCTCGGCCACCCTCATGGGAGCGGTCGCATTCGGGGCGGCCGCAATTGCGGCGATTGTCTCGGCGGTGAGCGGCCTGCAGCTTGCGCTGCCGGAGCAGCAGCGCTTGTTGGCTTTCACGGCGTTCCACATCGCGGTTCGGGTTGCATTGGGAATCGGTGCTGTTGCTGCGGGGACCGTTGCCGATGTGCTGGCCAGGTGGGGAGTGGTCGACCCTGTTCGGCTGGTACTGGGAGGTGCCGGCGTGATGGTGGCGTTGGGAATTCTGGCCGTTTGGGGCCGATTGAACGTCGATCCGGCGAGACTTTGAAGGAGCCTGCTCTCCCGGGCATCAGCTGTTGAGACTATCCCGGACCTGATTGGCGATCTCAAACGGATCGACGTACATGCTCTTTTCAACGACGCCGTAGTCACGTATCCAGGCGATCTTGCCGCGTTCGTCCACCAGGATGAAGGTATGACCCGGCTCGCCGGTTCCCGCCGCCCACTGCAGCACGTCATATGCCGCGGAGACTGACTGATCGGTGTCGGTCAAAAGTGGTGTGCCGTCGACACCGTATTCTGCGCCGGCCGCCGCCAGCACTTCGGGTGCATCAAATGCGATGCTGACGACGGGAACGTTGAGGGCCTGATATTCGGAGGCGGCTTCCAGATCCACGATCTGTTGCATGCAACCTGGTCAACCGTCGGCCATGTGGAAGTAGAGCAAGACCGGCTCTCCGGCGTAGTCACCCAATGACACGGTCGACCCGGACGCCGCCGGAAGGGTGAAATCTGGTGCGTCGTCACCAACCTCCAATGCACCGTCAGAGGCATCGCTGCATCCGGTCATCGCAAGCGCGACAACCATCAACAGGACGAAAACCGCCGGAAAAGAAGACCGCGTGAGCCGACGTTGCATCGAGTTCCTCCTTCGCGAAGCCGCGATGGTATCGGCTATTCGCTTTTACTCGTCCGGGATGCCTGCCAATTTCCTGGCCAGCGCCTTCTTCCCTTCCAGGTCGGATTGTCGCCTGATCTGAACAATCTGCGCCTGGGGCGAACCGGCCCCGTGCAGCGACTCGGTGAGGTATCCGACCGCGTTGCGACCCAGGGTCATGTTTTCGATGAGACGGGCGGCTCGCAGCCGGTTTTCGGTCGGTACGCCGGCACGGCCGGCCAAATACTTCTGGAGAAGTGGTCCGGTGGTCTCAGCTCGAAAATCTGCTTCCGATGGCAATGTGGCCACCAATCCTCCCGCCAGATCTTGTGCCAAGCGGCCAATCTCGTAAGGGAACCTCGTCACGTTCAGTTTGCAGACGTTGGCCAGCAGAGCATCGTTGACGTAGTTCCCTGCTTCCGTTCGAACGGATTCATGCGAGGCAGCAATCCCCGTTCCATAGATCGTCTCGTTCAGATGCGACATCTCGACCAGCTTGTCCCGGACATGGGAAGCTGATTCGACCCCGTTGTAATCGGCGGCCAACGCGGCTGCCCCGATGAGCACATCTCCCACCCCGGACTTACAGACGTAACTCCTGCGGTGATACGCCGTGAACCGCTCGACGAGTGGTGCAGCAAACTCGAACTCCCCATCCAGGAAAACGTTGGGCCAGGGAACGAAGACGTCATCGAGGATCAGCATGGCCTCCTGGCCGCTGAACCCGGCGTTGCCGCTGTCCAGATCTCCTTCTTCCATGCTGCGCGTATCGCACGACTGTCGCCCGTAGATGAAAGTGATTCCGTCTGCGTCGACGGGAATCGCGCACACGATCGCGTAGTCACGATCCCGGTCGGTGAGGCGGATGGTCGGCATCACGAGGATCCAGTGCGAGTTGATGGCCCCGGTCTGGTGTGCCTTGGCACCGCGGATCACTACCCCGTCGGCCCGCCGATCCACCACCCGCACGAAGAGATCGGGGTCGTCCTGCTCGGCCGGCGCTTTTGACCGGTCTCCCTTGACGTCCGTCATCGCTCCGCCGATGACCAGATTCCGTTGCTGCACTACCTGCAGGAAGTCCCGGAATCGCTGGTGATACGCGGTGCCGTGTTTTTGGTCACAATCGAACGTGATCGCAAAGATGGCATTGATCGCGTCCATTCCAACGCAGCGCTGAAAACAGGTTCCGGTGAGCTGACCGAGGCGGCGCTGCATGCGGTTCTGCTGGACGACGTCGTCTACGGACTCGGTGATATGCAAGAACCTGTTGACGGTATTCCCGATGAGTGAAGATTCGGCCGATCCCAACGAAGGATCTTCGGTCGCCAACCGGTAGGTAGCGGCCACCGCGTTGACCGAGGGTCGGATCATGGGGTGATCAACCGGCTCTTCGATTCTCTCTCCAAACAAGTAGACCTCGAGTTGGCGGTCTCGCAGACTGGCCACGTAATCGTCGGCAGTGACAATGGGTTGGTCCATTTTCATCGTTGCCTCCATTCTTCAAGGGCCGGCTCTCCGGTCGTACCCGCATCATTTTGGTCGTGTGTGCCATGCTTGCAGTATGTTCCTTGCCGTGCTCGCCGATCTCCTGACGGGTAGTCGGTTCTTGCTCGGTATCGCCATGATTGGAGCTTTGATGTCCGATCGGGTCCACCTGTTTTCCATCCTGCTGAGCGTGGCCTGGGCTTCGGATGTATTCGATGGCCGGTTGGCCCGTTCTTCGGGGCGAAAAACCATGTTCGGAGAGGCCGACATGTTGATCGACACGTGGGTGGGGGTTTGTGTTCTGATCGGACTGGCGCTGAGCGATCGGGCTCCCCTGTGGCTCGCGATTGTCGGGATTGTTGTACTCGGAACGCTCTACCTCTTCACCAAGAATCCGGCCATCTCCCAGGTGTTGCAGGGCAGCGCCTACGGTGCTGCCCTCTGGCTGATTTACACCTCGGCAGACGCCACACTATGGATACCGCTGGGAACCCTGGTACTGCTGATGCTCATGGAATACAAGAAGTTCTTTGGCAAGGTGTTGCCGATGTTTTTCCAGGGTGTTGCGGCGTTCGTCAAAGGAGAACCCTACGAAGGCCCATCGACGAGATCATCCTCCAACGATGAATCACGGGCCTGAATCAGGCACCCGTCGCCTGTTGGCCTGTGGGATCTGGGCTCCTGTAGTCGCCTTGTCCGCTTTTGCCGTGGCATCGGCCCGCCGGCCCGGGTATGACCAGGTGGCCGACACCATCAGCAAACTGAGCGCTCAGGGTGTCACGCAACGGTGGTTGTGGACGGGGGGGCTCATCGCCTATGCCGTGCTCATGGCCCTGTGTGCCGCCGGGCTCCGCAGGCGCTTTGGGTCGGTCACTCCCGGGCGAATCGTGTGGATTGCCGTCCTCGTTCACGCCGTACTCATGGTCGGAGTAGCGGTCTTTCGGGACGATCTCCGCCCGGGCGGGTTCTTCTCATTGGAAGGTGCCCTCCACGATGTGCTGTCCGGGATGGCATTCAGCGCTTTAGTGGCCGTCATGTTGGGAACAGTGGCATTGGCTACCCCGGATAGAGCGTTGTGGCCGCTCCGGGCGATCACACTTGTCGTTGCAACGGTCATGACTGCGGTCGGCGTGGTATTCCTGTTCACTCCTGCGGCAGTGCAAGGCATTCCTCAGCGGGTCTTTGTCGGGCTGGCTGCCGTGTGGATCATCTTCTTCGCTGCTCGCACCAGGCTTGGCCCGGGGCGAAGGACCCCGGCGGAGACCCGGGCCGACCGGCGACCGCCGAGCAGCGCGAAAGGCGGTCCCCATGGCAGCGAACCGCCTTCCGTAACCGGCCGACCTCGTGTTACTGATCGAGAGCGTCGCTGATGGCTTTTCCGGTCTCTCGGGCGGCTTGTCGAGCCACCCGGAACTCTTGACGCGCGGACTCGAGGTCGACCGGTCGGCCTGAAGTTGAGTGCGTGCTTTCGGCATGCGTTGGATGCAGGGCATGGAAAGGGTTCGTGGGACAAGAAATCTCGGCGCCGAATGGCGGGATGACTCAAGAGGGGGACTCCCAATGCCGATTTTCGGGGAGTATGTACAGCACCGAGTCGCCCAAATCTATCGCCGGTCGCCGGCGCGCTTCGATCGATCGCGCCCTGCTGGCCATCGAGCGAGAGTTCATCCGGGGAATCCTGTGGGTTGGATTGGCGGCCTTTCCGTTCCTCGCAGGGGCAGCGCTCTTTACCTTTGATGCGTCGATAGGTCTCTTCGCAGCCTTGGCCTTGTTTGGAAGCTTGACGGCTCTGCTGCAACTTCGCCTTGACCGTCCTCGAGCCCTGCCGGTGGTGCTCGTTGTGATTGTGATCGCGGCGATTCAACTGCCCGTTCAATCGAGCCAGAACCGGGCGGCCATGATGGTCGGAGTGGCCGCACTGGGGGCTCTCGGCGGGCTCTTTGTCCAGCGCAGGCATCTATGGAAATACATCACCTTCTTGACCTTTGTTTGGGCAGCTCAGCTGGTCTGGGCGGCAGACCAGGGTGCAGGTGTCTTTCAGCGGGTCGATCAAAACGAGCTGTTCGGCATGGGTATCCAGCTCGGCCTCTTCGTGGTGCTGAGCGGCGCGCTGCACGTACTCTGGCGGGTCGTCAGCGGATCGGAGAAGGGCTACCGCAACCTGTTCGATCGCGCTCCCACGTCTTTATGGGAAGAGGATTACAGCCGGGTGGTCAAGCGACTCGATGAGTTACGTCGGCGCGGCATCACCGACCTGAGGGCATACGTCCGTGAGCACCCCGAGCTGGTTGAAGAGGCATTCGGAATGGTCGTGGTCACCGATGTCAACGACGCCGCTGTTTCTCTGGTTGAAGCTGAGAATCGTGATCAGTTGCTCGGCACGATCGATTCCCGTACGGCCAATCACGAAACGCTCGATTCGTTCGTTGATCAGCTAGTGGCAATCTGGGAAGGCAAAGATCGGCTGGTTATCGAATTCGTGGGAAGGTCGATCAGCGGGCGTCCCATGGACTGCGTTCTCCACTGGTCGGTGCCTGCCGGGCGCTGGGGTCCGGATTTCAGCCGGGTCCTCGTATCGATCAGCGATGTCACGGATCTCGCCGACGTGCAGCGAGAGCTGGCCAAGAAGAACGCTTTGCTGAACAGTATTGCGCATCTCCAATCGGAGTTCATCGCGGACGTCGGGCCCGGAGTCTTGTTCAAGCGTGTTCTAGAAGACCTGCTTGACCTCACGGGCAGCGAATACGGGTTTGTGGGCGAAGTCCACCATGACGAGACCGGCGCCTATCTGCAGACCCGCGCCCTCTCCGACATCGCGTGGGATGCTGAGTCGGCCGCCCTCTATATGCAGGCTGCCGATGAGGGCATGCGGTTCGACAACATAAATACCCTTTTCGGAGCTGTCATGACCACCGGTGAGATCGTGATCTCGAACAACCCGGATGAGGACCCGCGCAGCGGGGGACGGCCGGGATCACGTCCTCCGATGGACTCCTTTGTTGGCGTTCCACTCCGGCACG
>JAHEDM010000060.1 GCA_024641205.1 Actinomycetes bacterium | reverse complement strand
TACCTCCGAGGCTCGTGCCATCAGGAAGTCGCCAGCCAGGATGGCGATCGTGTTGCCCCAGTTGCTGTTCACCGAGGCAGCTCCGCGCCGGGTGATCGCTTCGTCGATGACATCATCGTGGTAGAGGCTTCCGAGGTGAATCAACTCGACCGCGGCTCCCGCATCAATGGCCCGGTGATCCAGGTTGGGGCCGAATTCTGCGGCCAGCTGGGCCAGGAGCGGCCGGAACCGTTTACCGCCTGCGAGGAGCCCGTGCTGGGCGATCTCGGTGAGAAAAGGATCTTCGGCCCGGGAAGCTTCGATCAGACGCTTTTCGACACGATCGAGACGCTCCCAAACCTGGGGGCTCGATATCAGATCAGTGAGTTCGGGGGCGTCCATATACGTCTCCGCTGAGCGGGAGGCTGCATGGTAGTGATGTCGTGAGCATGGCAGGTCCGGGATGAACCGGGAGCGGCCTAGTGTTATAGGAAAGAGGCATCCGGAGCGCTCACGTGAACGTAGAACAGGTCGAAGGCATAGCGAGAGGATCAGGGGTAGAAAAGCCCCATCGCTATACTGCCGGGACGCATCCCCGAATCTTCGAGGGTGCTGATATTGGCATAGGAGGCTGGCGCCGTGTTTGAACGGTTTACAGATCGAGCACGCAGAGTCGTGGTTCTCGCCCAGGAAGAAGCGCGCCTTCTCAATCACAACTACATCGGAACCGAGCACATCCTCCTGGGTCTGATCCACGAGGGCGAAGGGGTTGCCGCCAAGGCACTCGAGTCGCTCGGTATCAGTCTCGATTCGGTTCGCACGCAAGTGGTCGAGATCATCGGCCAGGGACAGCAGTCACCAAGCGGGCACATTCCCTTCACGCCTCGCGCCAAGAAAGTTCTCGAACTGAGTTTGCGGGAAGCCCTGCAACTCGGTCACAACTACATCGGAACAGAACACATCTTGCTCGGCCTCATCCGCGAAGGCGAAGGTGTGGCGGCCCAGGTCCTGCAAAAGCTGGGCGCCGATCTCCCGAAGGTTCGTCAGACGGTCATCCAGCTCCTGTCGGGAGCGCCCTCCGAGGAACAGACGGCCGGCACCGGTTCACGGGAGAGCGGACCCTCGGGATCGACGGTGCTCGACCAGTTCGGCCGCAATCTGACTCAGATGGCTCGTGATCGAAAACTCGACCCGGTGATCGGCCGCAAACGCGAAATCGAACGGGTCATGCAGATCCTGTCTCGTCGAACCAAGAACAACCCCGTGTTGATCGGTGAGCCGGGGGTCGGCAAGACCGCCATCGTCGAGGGCCTTGCCCAGAAGATCGTCACCGGTGAAGTCCCCGAGACTCTCGAAGGCAAGCAGGTCTACACCCTCGATTTGGGAGCGCTTGTGGCCGGATCTCGCTACCGCGGCGATTTCGAAGAGCGGCTCAAGAAGGTGCTCAAGGAGATCCGTACACGCGGTGACATCCTCCTCTTCATTGATGAGATCCATACGTTGGTCGGGGCGGGGGCAGCCGAAGGTGCTATCGACGCGGCCAGCATCCTCAAGCCGATGTTGGCTCGGGGCGAGCTGCAGACCATCGGTGCAACCACGCTCGAGGAGTACAGGAAGTACCTCGAAAAGGACTCGGCCCTGGAGCGACGTTTCCAACCCGTCCAGGTTGATGAGCCGACCGTGGCCGACACGATTCAGATTCTCGACGGGTTGAAGGACCGCTATGAGGCCCACCACAACGTCCGGTTCACCCAGGGCGCTCTGGTCAGCGCCGCCAACCTCGCCGACCGTTACATCTCAGACCGGCATCTCCCCGACAAGGCGATCGACCTCATTGATGAGGCGGGAAGCCGCATGCGGATCAACCGCACCGGAGCAACGCCCGAACTGAAAGAACTCGACGAGAAACTGACCGGCATCCGTTCCCAGAAGACCGAAGCCGTGCAGTCCCAGCAGTTCGAGCGTGCCGCCCAACTGCGCGACCAGGAGCGCACGCTCATCGCCGATCGGGCCGAACGAGAGCGAGAGCAGAAGGCAGCCGGTATTACCAATGACTGGGTGATCGACGAAGAAGAGATCGCCGAGGTCCTGGCACTCTGGACGGGTATCCCGGTGCATCGTCTGACGGAAGAAGAGACGGCCCGGCTCGTCAATATGGAGGCTGAGCTTCACAAACGGATCGTCGGTCAGCACGATGCCATCGTTGCCGTTTCCAAAGCTATTCGTCGTACCCGGGCCGGTTTGAAGGACCCGAAGCGTCCTTCGGGATCGTTCATCTTTCTGGGACCATCGGGAGTTGGCAAGACGGAAACGGCCAAGACTCTCGCGGAGTTCTTGTTCGGTGACGAAAACGCCCTGATTCAACTCGACATGTCTGAATACATGGAGAAGCACACGGTCAGCCGGTTGGTCGGTTCCCCGCCCGGCTACGTCGGTTACGACGAAGGCGGCCAGCTGACCGAAGCTGTGCGGCGCAAGCCGTTCTCGGTGGTGCTGTTCGATGAAATCGAAAAGGCCCACCCGGACGTCTTCAACACGCTGCTGCAGATTCTCGAGGACGGGCGATTGACCGACGCCCAGGGTCGAATAGTCGACTTCAAGAACACCGTCATCATCATGACCTCCAACCTGGGCACGGCCGACCTCCGCAAGAAAGCGGTCGGGTTCGTCGCCGAGGGTGAAGATGTGAGCTACGAGGCCATGAAGACGAAGGTGACCGATCAGCTCAAGAAGCACTTCCGACCGGAATTCCTCAACCGCATTGATGAGGTCATTGTCTTCCATGAGCTCACGCTCGATGAGGTCAAGGAGATCGTCGACCTGATGCTGCTCCGAGTCCATGATCAGCTGAAGTCACAAAGCTTGTCGCTGGCTCTTTCGGACACCGCCAAGGTGCACCTCGCCGAGAAGGGCTACGACCCCGAGCTTGGCGCTCGTCCGTTGCGACGGGCTATTCAGCGTATGTTGGAAGACCCGTTGTCCGAGCGGGTCCTGCTGGGTGACTTCAAGGCCGGAATTACGATTGTGGTCGACTTCGACGAGGAGGCAGGCGAACTGGTTTTCGAAGAAGTCGCGGCACCCGACCAACCGCCGGTCGAGATGGCGGAGAGCGAGTAGGCGAAGCTTTTCTCGCAGTTTCCCGTCGGGCGGCCCTTCGGGGTCTCCCTTCCAGTTCCCAAAGGGGCCGGCTTTGAAGGGCCGCCGCTCCGGCTGGGCTCAATGATGGACGCTTTCAGCCGGCAACAGGCAACTGGCAACTGATAACTGGTTATTGTCGGCCGCTATGAATCGTTCCCTGCGCATCTTGTTGTTGGTAGCGTCGGCCTACATCGCGGCCCAGATGATGGCCGACATCGCCAGCCTGCGCATCATTTCCATCGCAGGATTCGCAGTCGATGCCGGCACGCTCGTGTATCCGTTCACCTTTACACTGCGCGATCTAATCCACAAGATCGCCGGGAAGAGCGCCGCCCGAACTCTGATCTTCGCGGCCGCGGTCATCAACCTTGCCATGGCTGCGCTGTTCTGGGTGGTTTCGGTTCTTCCGCCTGATCTGGCCACGGGTCCGCAAACGTCCTTCGGTGAGGTGCTCGCACCCGTTTGGAGGATTGTCCTTGCCTCGATTCTGGCGGAGGTGCTGTCGGAGTTGATCGATACGGAGGTGTATCAGCGGTGGGTTGATCGCTTTCAGCACCGCTTCCAGTGGGGGCGGGTACTCGCCTCAAACTCCGTTGCCATACCGCTCGATTCTGCTGTGTTTGTCTCGGTTGCCTTCCTGGGAGTGTTGCCGTCCGGGGTGGTGTGGGAGGTCTTCTGGCTGAACGTCGTCATCAAGGGATTGGTCACTTTGATTTCGATCCCTTGGATCTACTTCGTGA
Source organism: Actinomycetes bacterium (assembly GCA_024641205.1). Lineage (GTDB taxonomy): Bacteria > Actinomycetota > Acidimicrobiia > Spongiisociales > UBA4744 > UBA4744. Next base: position 6,078 of record JAHEDM010000060.1, on the reverse strand, counting down.
AGCCGGATCCGCTGGTGCCCGCCGACGCTGGTGTGACGTCCCGCCGAGTGGGATGACAACGCATTGAGCAGTAGAATTACCTTGACGCCGGCGCTGTCGGCGGAAAGTCCCACCTACGGGAGGAAACTTTGAGAAAGTACCAGAAATTCGTGCTGCTGTTTGCGGTGCTTGCGTTGATGACGGCGGCCTGTGCTTCCGACGACGCAGAGACCACCACCACGGCGGCCGGCGAGACGACGACCACTACGGCGGCCGAGACGACGACCACTACGGCGGCCGAGACGACGACCACCGCGGCCCCCGTCGCCTACAAGGCTTGTGAAGTAACGGACACCGGCGGTGTCGATGACCGGAGCTTCAACCAGAGCGCGTGGGAAGGCGCCTTGAAAGCCGAAGCAGAACTTGGAGTTGAGGTCAAATACCTCGAGTCGCAGTCGGCCGCCGACTTCGAGCCCAACATAAGCTCGCTGATTGCCGATGATTGCGACATGGTGATTACCGTCGGCTTCCTGCTCGGTGATGACACGCTGGCCGCCGCGCAGGCCAATCCGGATGTGGCGTTCTCGATCGTCGACTATGCCTACGATCCGGTTGTCGACAACATCGCCGCGCACGTGTACACGACTGGCCAAGGTGCATTCCTGGCCGGGTACGTTGCCGCCGGCATGACCCAGACGGGAACCATCGCCACTTATGGTGGTATCGACATTGGTGGCCCCGTCACCGACTTCATGGATGGGTTCGTGTGGGGTGCGCGTTACTACAACCAGGAGAAGGGCACCGATGTCAAGGTGCTGGGCTGGAACCCGGATACTAAGGAGGGTTCCTTCACGGGTGACTTCGAGAGCATCGAAAACGCCCGGACGCTGAGCGTGAGCCTGGCGGACGAGGGTGCCGACATCTTCTTGCCGGTCGGTGGACAGATCGGACAAGGCTCTGCGGCCCTGGCCCAGGAGCGTGGGGATATGTGGGTAATCGGCGTGGACTCCGATTGGTTCCTGTCGGTTCCCACTTTCTCGGACGTAATCCTGACCTCCGTGCTGAAGAAGATCGACGTGTCCGTTTATGACACCATCAAGGCGGGTGTCGACGGTTCGTTCGCAGGCGGCACGATCGTCAACACCATGGCGACCGGTGGCATCGATATCGCTCCGTTCCACGATGCCGACTCGTTGGTCCCCGACGAGTTGAAAGCCGAGGTGGAGCAGATCAAGGCGGCCATCATCGATGGATCGCTGGACATAATAATCTCCGGCTAGAGAACCCGAAACAACACGAAGAGAGCCCCCTCTCGCGAGGGGGCTCTCAGTCGTCTAGTCTGCCTGGTGCGGCCCAGAGGAGGAGCGGGTGGAACTCGAGCTGAAGGGAATCACCAAGCGATTTCCTGGAGTTCTGGCCAACGACCGCGTCAATCTCACCATCCGTTCGGGTGAAGTCCTCGGGCTGCTCGGTGAGAACGGCGCCGGGAAGACCACCCTGATGAACATCCTGTACGGCCTGTATACGGCGACCGATGGTGACATTCTCATCGACGGGGAAGTCCAGGATCTGAAGACCCCCGGAGATGCGATTGCGGCCGGAATCGGCATGGTCCATCAGCACTTCATGCTCGTCCCTGTGTTTACGGTGGCCGAGAATGTCGTGTTGGGGGTTGAACCAACCAAAGCTGCCGGGATCCTCGACATGCAGGAGGCCCGCCGTGATGTCCGCGAGATCTCTGCCAAGTACGGCCTCGAGGTCGATCCCGATGCCGTCATTGAAGACCTTCCCGTTGGCATCCAGCAAAGGGTAGAGATCATCAAGGTGCTTTTCCGCGAAGCGGAGATCATCGTCTTCGACGAGCCGACTGCGGTGCTCACCCCCCAGGAGGTAGAGGAGTTCTTCGGCATCGTCCGTTCCCTCCGCGAGGCAGGCAAGGGCATCGTCTTCATAACGCACAAGCTCGACGAGATTCGCGAAATCTCCGACCGGATCAACGTACTGCGGCGGGGACGCATCGTTGGGGAGGCCGACCCGAAGGAGATAAGCGAAGAACAGCTTGCCGAGTTGATGGTCGGCCGGCCTGTGGAACTGGTGGTGGCGAAGGAAGCGAGTAAACCCGGCGATCCGATGCTCGAGGTCGAGGATCTGATCGTGCTCGACGACCGCAACCATCCCAACGTCGACGGAGTCTCGTTCATCGTCCGGGCCGGGGAGATCGTCGGCATTGCCGGTGTTCAGGGCAACGGTCAGACCGAGTTGGTCGAAGCGTTGACCGGTCTGCGTCCGGCCCTGTCCGGAATCGTCCGGCTGGCCGGCGAGGATGTCACCGACGACACACCGCGCGAGATCCATCGCAAGAGCGTGGCACACGTACCGGAGGATCGGCAACGATCGGGCCTGGTGTTGAATTTCACCGTGGCCGAGAACCTGGTGCTCGACAGTTACTACGACCAACCCTTCTCGAAGGGCATCGTGATGGACTGGGACCTGACCCGAGGGCACGCCCGGAAGCTCGTCGAAGAATACGACGTGCGGACACCGTCGATCGAGGTAGAAGTCCGCAACCTCTCGGGAGGTAATCAGCAGAAAGTGATTGTGGCGAGGGAGTTTTCCCGGGACGTGAAGTTCACGGTGGCATCCCAACCCACCCGCGGCCTCGATGTCGGCTCGATCGAGTACATCCACGAACAGATCGTCAAGGAACGGGACGCAGGCGGGGCGATTCTCATCGTCTCGACCGAACTCGACGAAATCATGGCCCTTTCCGACCGCATACTGGTCATGTTCCGGGGCAAGATCGTTGCCGAGCGCCGACCCGATGAGACCAACATGACCCAATTGGGATTGTTCATGGCAGGAGTGACGGAGACATGAGTGACGAGAACGGCGTCCCTGAGACCGACGGTCCGGCGCCGGAGGAAAGGGCCACTGCCGAGCCGGCCGGGAACGGACCGGGCCGCGGACCGTGGGCGCGCATCACCGGAGCAGAAGGCGACTGGCGGTCCCTGGTCCTGGTGCCGGTGTTGGCTGTGTTCACCGCGCTGGTAATCGGCGCCATCATTATCGCCGTCTCGGACATAGAACTGCTCAGTCTCTGGGGCGAAGACGCCGGGGAGGCTTTTCGACAAACGCTGGCGCGCATTGGAGACGCCTACGGTGGATTGTTCACCGGGGCCTTCGGTTCCGTGCGGGGGATCTCCGAGACGCTCACCTGGGCAACTCCTCTCATCCTGGCCGGCCTGTCGGTAGCCATCGGGTTTCGGGCAGGTCTCTTCAACATCGGTGCGGAAGGTCAGATGCTCATGGGTGGCATGCTGGCCCTGGTGGTCGGTTTCCAGCTGAACCTAACGATTTGGCTCCATCTTCCGCTCGCCCTTCTGGGGGGCTTCATCGGGGGAGCGATCTGGGGAGGTATTCCCGGCTGGTTGCGCGCCAGGACCGGAGCCCATGAGGTCATCACGACCATCATGTTCAACTGGATCGCCATCCGGTTCGTTGATTACGCCCTCAAGACCCCGTTCATTCAGCGGGAGGGGCGGCCCGATCGGATCTCCAAGGACGTGCTGGAGTCCGCGCGGCTTCCCAAGCTGCTCGAGTGGATCGATCCGCAACTACGGCTCAATGCAGGGATATTCGTGGCTCTTCTGGCCGCCTGGGCGGTGTACTGGCTGCTTTTCAGGTCCACTATCGGTTTTGAGTTCCGTGCGGTTGGCGCCAACCCGGATGGTGCCAAATACGCCGGGATGAACGTCACCCGGTCCTACATCATGGTCATGGCCATTGCCGGTGGGCTGGGCGGCTTGGCCGGATCAACGCAGATCCTGAGCGTGCTCGGCAATGCCACTCCCGGCTTCTCCGCCAATCTGGGTTTCGACGCGATTGCTCTTGCTCTGCTCGGCCGATCGCACCCGTTCGGTGTGGTACTGGCCGGTATCTTGTTCGGTGCGCTACGGGCGGGCGGTCAGCAGATGCAGGTGGCAAGCGACGTCGGTATCGACCTCATCCTGGTCATACAGGCGCTCATTGTGGTCTTCATCGCCGCCCCGGAGTTGATCAAAGCTATCTTCCGGGTGAAGGCGGTCAAGGGAACCGAGCAGATCACAAGGGGGTGGGCAACATGACGGCAGGCACGGCAACGGCCCCACGGGTACTCCGGTCTCCTGCCGAGATTCGCCGGTCCCGCATCATCGGGATTGTTTACCTGCTGCTCGCGGCTTTCGTACTCATCGTCTTCGCCGTCGGAACCGAAGGTGACGCGACGTTCCGCCTGGCTACTCCCGACGACCGGTTCCAACTCCCGGACCTGGTGCTCTCTGCCGCCGGGCTTTCGTACACCGTGGCGGCCTTCCTGGCTTTCCTGGGTGGCGTTCAATTGACCCGCGGCTTCGGCAAGTCAACCAACGTCATTCTCGGTCTCGCGATGGCCCTGGTTGCGTTCGCGTTCCTGGGATGGGCGGCGGCGGGCAAATCCTTCAGTCTGGTCGGGATGCTGCAACTGACGGTGGTGAAGAGTGTGCCGATCACGTTCGGGGCATTGTCCGGCGTGATGTGCGAAAGAGTGGCAGTGATCAATATCGGCATCGAAGGCATGCTGCTGTCCGGAGCTTTCATGGGAGCCCTGATCGGTTCGCTGGCAGGCCCGTGGATGGGCATTCTCGCGGGTGTGCTGGTGGGCGGTCTGCTGGCGTTCGTCTTGGCTGTGCTGGCGATCAGATATCGGGTCGATCAGATCATCGCCGGCGTGGTGATCAACATCTTTGCGTTGGGCATCACCTCGTATCTGACCAGCTCGATCCTGGTCGAGAATTCCGATACGTTGAACCAGGTGACCATCTTCCGGGCTTGGAAGGTACCGCTGTTGGGAGACATCCCCTTCATCGGGCCCATCTTCTTCAACCATAACTTCTTCGTGTACGCCATGTATGTGCTCGTCGGCGTCATCGCTTTCGCGCTGTTCAAGACCCGCTGGGGCCTGCGATCTCGCGCCGTGGGAGAGCACCCCAAGGCTGCAGATACGCTGGGTATCAACGTCTTTCGCTTCCGCTACCTCAACGTGATTCTCGGCGGCATGATCGCCGGTTTCGGCGGCGCCTACTTCACCGTCGGTTCGGCCGGGGCGTTCGACGAGAACATGACGTCGGGACGCGGATTCATCGGACTGGCCGCCATGATCTTCGGACGGTGGCACCCGGTTGGTGCGCTGGGGGCTGCCCTTGTTTTCGGATTCTCGGACTCACTGCAGGCGAAGCTGGGCATTCTCCAGACGCCTATTCCCGGCGAGTTCTTGTTGATGGCCCCTTATATCGTCACGGTGATCGTGGTGGCCGGCATAGTCGGTCGAGCCCGTCCACCTGCGGCAGACGGCCAGCCTTACGTGAAGGAGTGAGCTCGCTTCCGAACTAGGTCGACCTGGTCAGGTACTCAGGCGAGCTTCAGACCTTCCACTTCGTGGATTGAACCTGCAACGCCACAGGTGCTGCTGCTATCCAGCCGGGCGACCATAGAACTCAAACTCGTTGATGGCCAGCTCATTGAAGGGCGTCTCGCCCGCGACTGCCTCGGCCGGGTAGGTGCTGGTCACCTTGAACGTGAGTTGCCGGGTGCGAAGCGTGGCGAGCAGGATGAGTTGGGACCCGTTGTCGTCGCGGAGCTGATCGATGAACGGCCGGTCGGGGAGGTCGTCGGTCATGATCTCAAATCCCTGTACGCGGTAGTTCTTCCTGAATGCCTCATCGTCGACAACGTTCTTGAAGACGATCTGTTCGATGGCGATCGGCTCGGCGAAGGTGAATTCGATGACGGCGTCCCGTCCTTGAGCCGACTGGTCATTCCAGTAACGGTCGGTGCCGTCCACCAGGTTTTCGCACGCGAATGTATCGCCTGCCACTTCCAGCGTGCTCGAGCAGGTCAAGGAGATGGGAACGAACTGCTGTGGAGCAGCAGCAGCTTGCGTGGTGGAGGTGGTGCTCGTGTCGTCCGGGGCAGGTTCGTCGTTACCGCCGAAGATCGCGTTCCAGGCAAAAGCCAGTACTGCGACGACGGCCACCACCCCCAGAATCACCGCCAGAGCGCGTGCGCCTACGGTGGTCCGGATCA
>JAHEDM010000059.1 GCA_024641205.1 Actinomycetes bacterium | reverse complement strand
ATCAGTGTCCCGCATGTACGGTCGCGCAAAGGCGGTCCCAGACTCACCATGGTGACCGCCTACGACGCTCCGACGGCACGCATCGTGGACGCGGCCGCAGTGGACATGATCCTGGTTGGGGATTCAGTCGCCAATGCGGCCCTCGGTTACGACGACACCCTGGCCGTCGACCTCGACGTGATGATTCACCACACCGCAGCCGTAGCTCGAACGGAACCGAATGCCCTGATAGTCGGTGATATGCCGTGGATGAGTTATCACGTGTCCGTAGACGATGCGGTGCGAAACGCCGGCCGACTGGTCCGCGAAGGCGGGGCTGAAGCCGTGAAATTGGAGGGCGGTCGCAAACGTGTCCCGGTCGTAGAGGGGATTCTCTCCGCCGAGATCCCCGTGATGGGCCATCTGGGCCTCACCCCCCAATCTGTGCACGCGATGGGTGGATACCGCGTGCAAGGGAAAGCTGCCGAGGCCGCCAAGGAACTACTCGAAGATGCGCACGAACTCGCCGACGCGGGTGTTTTCGCCTTGGTGCTCGAAGGGATTCCCGATGTGCTTGCCCAACTCATAACCAAAGAGGTGTCGGTTCCTACTATCGGTATAGGCGCCGGCGAGTACACCGACGGCCAGGTGTTGGTGTTTCACGACGTCCTGGGGATGCACAACGACCGGGTGCCCAAGTTTGTCCGCAAGTATGCGAATCTGTTCGACGATGCAGTGACAGCACTGCAAGCGTATGTCACCGATGTCCAGTCAGGAGCCTTCCCCAGCGATGAGGAGAGCTATCACATGACCGAGGAGGCCGCCGAGTCGCTATTCAAGGAGGAGCCACGCGACGACTTGTCCTGGCCCTTGTCCTGGTAGCGGTTGGCTGTACCGAAGCGACGGGTTCTTCCTCGACGACGGCAGCCGAGCCGGTTGCGTCGACAACGGCTCCGAACGTTCCGACGAGCGAGACCACCGAGCCCGTTGTTGATGGTCTTCCCGGCTTTGAGACGGTAGAGATCATTCTGGACGGTCGGTCACTGCTTGTTGCTCTGGCCGATACTCCCGACCGGCGCAGCCAGGGTCTCAAGGGTGTCACCGATTTGGGAGATCTGGACGGGATGGTGTTCGTATTCCCCGAGCCGTCGGTCAGCGGGTTCTGGATGCGGGACACCCTCATCCCCTTGGACATAGCCTTCTTTGCGACCGATGGGTCGCTGTTGGGCGTGCTGACGATGGAACCTTGCCCATCGAGCGCGTGCCCCTCTTACGGCGTCGATGAGCCCTCGCAATGGGCCATCGAGGTCCCGGCCGGCGGCTTCGCGGATCTCCCCCCGGGCGCCAAGCTCGATGTGGGTCGGGATCCGTTCTTGCCGCTCATCAAAGGCAGCTAGTTACCAGTTACCAGTCGCAGGCGCCGGGATGGTATTCCTATACTGGCTACTGGCTACTGGCTACTGGCTACTGGGAACTTGTTGCGCGAAAACTCCCTTGCCTGCGGGCTTTCGCTAGTTCCCGATCGTTGGGTACACTTCCAACGCTTCCCCGGGTAACCAATGCTTACCCGAGCCTGCTCCGTCAGACGGCGGGGCCTTCCGCATGGAGCGGTTGTCCACAGGAGGAGGTTGCCTTTGCGCAACTATGAGCTGATGACCATCCATCGGCCTGAATTGGCTGATGACGACTACCGAACGCTGGTGACCGAGACGGAGGAATTTCTCCGGAGTCGCGGTTCCTCCGTTCTTGACACCGATCTCTGGGGCAAACGCCGTTTTGCGTATGAGATCAAGCATCTCAATGAGGGCTACTACTCCGTACTCAAGTTCTCGGCCGAACCCGACGTGGTCGATGACCTGGATCGGGTTTTGTCCCTGGCCGATCTAGTGATTCGGCACAAGATCTTTCACCTCGACAAGACATGATCGATCGGCAGGTGTCACACCCCTCTGGCACAGTGAGGGTGAGCCTGCCTCGTAAGGAGAGAGAAGAATGGCGACAAATAGTGTGACCGTGATCGGCAATCTTGTTGAGGATCCCGAACTCCGTTTCACTCCGTCCGGAGTGGCCCTGGCAAAAATCCGCGTGGCGGTAAACCGCAGGTGGCGCGACCAAGCCGGCGACTGGCAAGAGGAAACGGGTTTCTTTGGTGGCACCCTGTGGCGAGAAGCGGCGGAGAATGCTGCCGAATCGCTTACCAAGGGTGCCCGGGTGATCATCACCGGCAGCCTCGAACAGCGACAGTGGGAAACCCAGGAGGGTGATAAGCGATCGGTCGTTGAAATCCGTATCGACGAGCTTGGCCCTTCCCTGCGTTGGGCAACCGCCTCGATCACCAAGACTGCCCGTTCGGGTGGCGACGACTGGAGTGGGGGACGGCAGAGCGTACCGGCCGCGCCGGTGGCCCGGGAAGACTACGGACCCGACGAGGCACCTTTTTAATAGGAGGAAGACAGAGTAATGGCTGCAAAAGCACCCCGGCGGCGGCGGGAGAATCCCAAAAACGCCAAGAAATTCAAAAAAAAGGTCTGCTACTTCTGTCGCGAGAAGATCGACCATATCGATTACAAGGACGTTGCAGTTCTTCGCAAGTACCTGTCCGACCGGGCCAAGATTCGGGCGCGACGGATAACCGGCAACTGCACGCAACACCAGCGCCAGGTGGCGATTGCAGTCCGCAACGCCCGCGAGATGGCGTTGCTTCCCTATGTAGGTAAAGGATGAAACTCATTCTCACTGAAGATGTCAAAGGATTGGGCGGAAAGGGCGAGGTCGTTGAAGTTGCCGATGGCTACGGCCGCAACTTTCTCCTTCCCAAGCGGATGGCGATGAGAGCGACGGCGGGATCCCTGCGAGATGCTGAGGGAATCAGGACGGCGCACGAAGAGGCTCTCCGGAAAGTCTTCGAGGATGCCGAGGCAACTGCCAAGACCCTGGTCGGGACCCGGGTGGTTCTTGCCGCCCAGGCGGGCGACGAAGGCAAGCTCTTCGGCTCGGTCACCACCACAGATGTGGTCGACGGCGTTCTCAAGTTCACCGGTGTGCAGCTAGATCGTGCCACCATCCAGATGGTCGCTCCGATCAAGAGCATCGGCTTGCATGAGGTGATGGTCAAACTGCACCCGGAGGTTCAGTTCGCCCTGACCATCGACGTGATTCCTGCGTGAGGCGGCTATGACTGATCTCGATCGGATATCCGCTCCCACCCGTAGCGCATCCGGTCGAGGTCGCATTCCTCCGCACAACATCGACGCGGAAGAATCGGTACTTGGCGCCATCATGCTCTCAGCCGATGCTGCCAACCTGGTGATGGACAAGCTGGAGCCCGACGACTTCTACGTTCCGGCCCATCAGGCGATCTTCGATTCAATCGTCCACTTGTACAACGCCAACCAGCCGATCGATCCCCTGACCGTTTCGGACGCACTCCACCGCAAGGGCGAGTTGGACCGAATCGGCGGGGCCGGGTATCTCACCGATCTGATGGAGGGTGTTCCGACTGCCTCCAATATCGAGTACTACGCCGAAATCGTTGAAGAGCACGGTCTTCGCCGCCGTCTGATAAGCGCAGGCGGCCAGATCGGTGATCTGGCGGTCATGACCGATCTAGAAATCTCCGCAGTCCTCGACCGGGCCGAGCAGACGGTATTCGGAGTCGGTGAGCGGCGGATTGGCGAGGGCTTGATCGCGATGAGCCCGCTTTTACACAGCACGCTCGAAGTGATCGAGGAGATGGAAGCCCGCGGCTCAGAGTTGACCGGGCTCGCCACCGGGTTCCGGGACCTGGATCGCAAACTGGCTGGGCTGCAGGCGGCCAACCTGGTGATCGTGGCGGCCAGGCCATCGATGGGCAAGTCGGCCCTCGCCTCGAATATTGCAACCAACGTGGCCATGGACGGTGGGACGGTGGCCATGTTCAGCCTGGAGATGAGTCGCGAAGAGATCGTGCAGCGGCTGTTGTGTTCCGTCGGCAGGGTCGATTCCATGAAACTCCGCACGGGTCAGCTCGGCCCCCAACTCTGGCAGAAGGTTGTGCACGCCGCTTCCCGCATGTACAAGGCGCCGATCTACATCGACGATTCCGGTCAGCTCACGGTCACCGATATCCGAGCCAAATGCCGCCGGCTCAAGCGCCAGCACGGGTTGGACCTCGTGATCATCGACTATCTCCAGCTGATGTCGGGGTCGAATCGCGAGAATCGTCAGCAAGAGATCGCGGAGATCAGCCGGTCACTCAAGAACCTGGCCCGAGAGCTCGATATCCCGATCTTGGCAGTGTCGCAGTTGAACCGAGGCCTGGAAGCCCGAGAGGACAAGCGTCCCCGGCTGGGCGACCTTCGAGAGAGCGGCGCCATCGAGCAGGACTCGGACGTAGTGATGTTCATCTATCGCCACGAGTACTACCACCCGGAAGCCCAGGACACGAAGGGGCTGGCAGAAGTGATCATCGCCAAACACCGGGCAGGGTCGACCGGGAGGGTCGACATGACCTTTCTTCCTGAGTTCACCCTCTTCGCCGACCTGGGCCGAGACGTTTCCGTCTGAGCATCACCGGCCCATCCATCGAGAATCATCCTCGATGGACACTCTCGGTCGCAACCGGAGCTCGGACCGCGCTGCCCGTATCTCCGAGTTCGTCGAACCCACCTTCCATCTCCGATCACTACTCGGGCATGGTCGGAGACGGGTTGGCTAGGTTTATCTCATGACCAGCCAATCCCGAGTTCTCTGGATCATCGGCATCATCGTGGCTCTGATCGTCCTCGGACAGGTACTCGCCATCCTCAGATGGGTGATCGGGTTCGTGATCCTGCTGGTCGTCATCGGCTTCATCCTGCGGGCGGTTGGAGACCGAACACCTCACTCTTGACAGATGAATTCGGCTGCCGCGTCCCCCCGCTGAATATGCAAGGCTTGAATAAGCCAAGGATGTCTTGGCGATCCGGCGATATCGATAGGAGCAGTAAGTGGCACAGCGCAACGTGATCATCATCGGAGCAGCCGGGCGCGATTTCCACAACTTCAACACCCGCTACCGGGATGACGAATCATCGAAGATCGTTGCTTTCACCGCCACTCAGATCCCGGACATCGAGGGGCGCCGCTACCCGCCGGATCTAGCCGGGCCCAGCTACCCCGATGGAATCCCCATCTATCCGCAGGAAGATCTGGCTCGCCTCATCGGGGAACTGAACGTGGACGAATGTGTGTTTTCGTACAGCGACGTCTCGTACCAGCATGTGATGGGGGTGAGTGCCATCGTCCAGGCGGCGGGGGCGTCCTTCACGATGTTGGGACCGGGTGATACGCAGCTGCCCAGCACGAGGCCGGTTGTTTCGGTCTGCGCGGTCCGCACCGGGTCGGGGAAAAGCCAAACCTCGCGGCGAGTGATCGAAATCCTGATGGCCCGGGGTCTCAAGGTGGTTGCCGTTCGTCATCCGATGCCGTATGGGAACCTCGTCGCGCAAACCGTGCAACGGTTCGCCGAACTGGCCGACCTCGAGAAGCAAGACTGCACCGTCGAGGAGATGGAAGAGTACGAACCGCACATCGTGCGGGGCAACGTCATCTACGCCGGCGTTGACTACGAGGCGATCTTGCGGGCCGCCGAGGACGATCCGGCCGGATGCGATGTGATCGTCTGGGACGGCGGCAACAACGACTTCTCCTTCTTCAAGCCCGACCTGCAGATCACTGTGGCCGATCCCCATCGACCCGGCCATGAGCTTCGGTACTACCCGGGCGAGGTCAACGTTCGCATGGCCGATGTGGTGGTGATCAACAAGGTCGACAGCGCCGACCCGGAGGGGGTGGCGACGGTCCGGGCCAACATCACGGCACTCAACCCGGAGGCCGTCATCGTGGAGGCTTCCTCAACGGTGCGGATTGATGATCCGGAGATTGTGCGCGGGAAGCGGGTTCTCGTGGTTGAGGACGGTCCAACCCTGACCCACGGTGAGATGAAGATCGGGGCCGGGGTGGTGGCCGCTCGGCGCCACGGGGCAACAGAACTGGTCGACCCCCGCCCCTACCTCGTCGGACGTCTCCGCGAGACCTTTGAGATCTATCCGGATATCGGCACGATCCTGCCTGCCATGGGATACGGGGAAGAGCAGTTGCGGGATCTCGAAGCCACCATCAACGCCACGGATTGCGACGCCGTGGTGATCGGAACCCCGATCGACCTCAGCCGAATCGTCGACATCAAGAAACCGAACACCCGGGTCTTCTATGACCTGGAAGAGGTGACCAGACCCGACCTCACCGACCTGCTGGGAGGGTTTGTCGAGGAGCACGGCCTGGCGTAATCCCGGTTTTTGCGTCCAGTGCCCGTCCTATGTGGGGTTTCAGGACGCCAAAACCGAGGGAGAAAAGGCGAGACCCCCTCCGCCGACGAGGGGGTCTCTCGTTCTCGTCCGGTCCTCTCGGGAAGAGTCGGAGGAAGGGGGAACTCCGTATTGCCTCGGCGTGCATGAGACCGGGCGAGAACTTGTACTTCACCTATCGGATTTCGAGCCTCGTTTCTTGAGCACGAATCTGAAGGAACTTCGCGTAACGGCCAGAACGTCTCTTTTGTAGTAGTTGATCCCTTCCGCGACGTTTCCGCGTCCCACAGCTCGGGGAGTGTTCGCGCCCGATATCCTCCTCCCGTGCAATCCCGCTCGAGCGCCATGATCTCCCTGGTGGTCCTGACCGCCGCCTGGGGGACGATCCCATTGATTGTTCGGACCGTTGAGCTCTCAACGCAGCAACTCGTCGCGATGCGATTGTTGCTCGGAGCGTTGCCCCTGCTGGTAGTACTGCTGAGCCGCGGCCTCCCTCGCTTGCGAGCTTCACAATGGTTGCGAGTGATCGGGCTGGGGGCACTGCTGGCCTTTCATTGGGTGGCTTTTTTCTGGTCGCTCAACACGACCACCGTGGCCATTGCGTTGGTACTGGTGTATCTGGCACCGGTGGCTATGGCCACGCTGGCGCCGATGGTTCTGAAAGAACCACTCCGGGGTCGAGCAGCCGTGGCATTGGCAGTTGCCCTCACCGGAGTCATCCTGGTCGCCCGGCCGGGCGAGGGCGCAACCAGCGAAGGAGTGATCTCCGGGCTACTGGCCGCGGCGTCCTTCACCGGGCTGGTGCTGGCGGGCAAGCCGATTGCCCAGCAGATTGGTCCGCTGCGACTGGCAACGCTGGAAACCACGGCGGCGGCGATGCTCATGATCCCGTGGGCTGTGAGCGCTTTCCCCGAGGCAGTCGATTTCTGGTGGCAGCTCATCATCCTGGGAGGGCTACTCACCGGTCTTGCCGGCTATGTGTACTGGAGGAGCGTGGCAGCTCTTCCCGTGGCGACGGTTGCGGTGCTCAGCTACATGGAGCCCGCTTCGGCCGTCGTATGGGCCGCACTGTTCCTCGGCGAAACCGGCGATCTGATCACCTGGTTCGGGGTGGCTCTGGTACTGGTGGCCGGGGTGGCAGCCGGCTGGCAGGGACGCGAGGCGGTTTCGGTCGAGCAGCCGGTACCCGGCTAGGGCTTGCAGGCCTGCTGCCTATGCATGGATGCACGGCGGTCGAGCGCGGTACACCCGGGAAGTCGTTTCAGCTGCTCCATATTGGTGATGGGCGGCGGTTCAGCCGGGAGGAAGCGAAAGGGTATTCGGTACGATTGAGGCTATGACGCGCTAGAAGTAGGGCATGAACACGTGGCATGAGGTTGGGGATGACGTCTTCTTTCGTTGCTACGAATCGCTTGCGCTGACGATCGGTGCCGTCGTCGGCGATGACGGAGTATTGATCGTTGATACACGCGCCTCGCACGACCAGGCATATGAGCTGATCAAAGACCTCACTATGCTGACCGACCTGCCCGTCTGCTGGGTTGTCAATACCCACTATCACTGGGACCACTGCTGGGGTAACGCTCTTTTTCGTGCGGCAGAGCTGTGGGGTCATGCAAACACCCGGCTCGAGTTGATGGAACACGGGGAAGAAGCTCGCCGGCGCGTCTTCAATTCCCTCCCGATTGAGCACCATGCCGCGATTCGCGAGGTCGAGATCGTACCTCCGGAGCACACGTTTTCGGATCGCGTTTCGCTCGATATTGGTCGCGCCGTTGACCTCAGATATCACGGACGCGGACACACCAACAGTGATATCTCCGTGGCGGTGGCCGACGTTGTATTCGCCGGCGACCTCGTGGAGGAATCGGCCCCACCATCGTTTGGGGACGCGTATCCCCTCGACTGGCCGACCGCGCTCGACGGGCTGCTCAAACTTGTGGAGGGTCCCGTTGTGCCCGGCCACGGCCGTCCCGTCGATCGGGCTTTCGTGGAGCAGCAGCAGGCCGACATTGCCGTCACGGTTGAACTGGCTCGGGCCGGGTTTGAGGCCGACCTGGCACCGGGCGATCTCGACTTCGCCGATACTCCATTCCCGGCTGAAGTGAGCCGTTCGGTGGTTGAGCGGACCTACGCCCAGCTGGCCGGGGATATTTGACGTACGCTTCTCAGCCGTCCTTCTCGGCGAGTTCCCGGAACTCATCCGGCACAGCGCCCGTCTCCGACAGAGCGACGGAGGCATACCCGACGGACTTTCGTCCAAAACGCTCGCGTACGCCGTCGACCGACCGGTCGAGCGCCCAGCGTGCAGCACCGGCGGTTGTACCCGGGCGTTGCTTCTCCTCGCCAATGTCGATCGGGAGCTCCAGCTGGAGAGCTGCCTCAAAGACCAGGTGAGAAACAGAGATGGCCAGAAGCGTGATGACTCGTTCCTGGGGGTGATCACGCAGGGCCGTCGTTACGAGCGAGTACCCAACTTCTGCAAGGATCGGGGTGGCCGAGATCGCGGCAGGGAGGGTGATTGACCTGGTTACCGACTGCATCTCCGCGAACCGCACTCTGACCGTGACGGTTTTGCCTGCCCTTTCCTTGGCGCGCAAACGGGTCGCGACGCGGTCGGCGAGATGGCGCAGGGTCATGCGTATCAGCTCGGTGGATATCTCCTTTCGACCCAGTGCCGACTGAGCACCCACCGAACCGGCGCGGTGGGTCGTTTCGATGGCGCGAGGGTCCTGATTCCATGCCAGCGAGCCGAGCTTGGTTCCGACTCCTCGACCCAGCAGATGCTCGAGCGACCGCCCGGGGATGGCGGCCAACTCCCCGATCGTTGTGATGCCCTGTTCGGCCAACCGGGCCTGGGTGACCGGCCCGACGCCCCACATGAGCTCTACCGGTAAGGGGTGGAGGAAATCAAGCTCATGATCTGGTTCCACGACGATGAGCCCGTCGGGTTTGGCAACCTGAGAGGCGATCTTGGCCAAGTGCTTCGTGCGGGCGATACCCACCGACACGGGAAGTCCAGCTTCCAGGCGAGTTCGTCGCCGGATCTCGATGGCCATCGTCCGCGGCGAACCGAACAAATGAATGGAGCCGGCCACGTCAAGGAACGCTTCGTCGATGGAGATTCTCTCCACCAGTGGGGTGAAGTCACGCATGATGTCGATTACCTGGTCGCCGAGGCGTTGATACTCGGCGAAATGGCCACCTACGAAACGGAGGTGAGGGCACAGCTCACGGGCCCGGCGTCCAGCCATACCGCCCCGGACGCCGTAGCGTTTTGCTTCGTAGGAGGCGGCCAGTACCACGCCGCCCCCGACCGCAATCGCTTGTCCCCGCAATGATGGGTCGAGCAATTGCTCCACCGACGCATAGAAGGCGTCTAGGTCGGCATGAAGAATGGTGGCTCCGTCGGCAACCATAGGCGACATACTAATCGAACATATGTTCGACTATGGTTCACATCGGTTCGTGACGGAATGATCTCGATCACAGGCCGCGCTGGCCGAACAGGAACATCAGGACGAGGCTGAGGGCTGCCACAATCCCGAAAATCGCTCCGGTCGCGGCGGCTCCCGCCACCACGATGGCCGCGGTTGCTCCTCCAAAGACGACGATCTCCACTGCGGCTCGGACCGGATCCCGAAGCCTTTGGGG
>JAHEDM010000290.1:2120-2795 GCA_024641205.1 Actinomycetes bacterium | reverse complement strand
CTGCCCGGGTGCTGCACCGTGAAACAGCACCACTCCCTGGTGAGGTGAGGTGATCTCCACAACGGCTTTGTCGGTCTCGACCTCGACGAGGGGAGCATCCTCCGCGACCTCATCACCAACGGCCACCACCCACCGCACCACTTCCGCTTCGGTCAAGCCTTCGCCGATGTCCGGCAGCAGAAATTCGTAGGCCACTACCCCTCCAGTGTTCTGTGAGCTGCTTGCACTATTCGGTCGACGCCGGGGAGGTAGTACTCCTCTGTGCGCTTGAGCGGGAAGATCGTGTCCCAACCGGTCACCCGTTCGACGGGAGCCAACAGCGAATACAACGCCTCTTCCTGGATCCGGGCGCTCAACTCTGCACCGAACCCTGCGGTGCGATGACCCTCGTGGATGATCACTGCTCTTCCGGTCTTTTCGACCGAACCGACCAGCGTTTCGACGTCCAACGGGACGAGGCTGCGCAGGTCGATGACCTCAACCGAAACCCCCTCGTCGGCCAGTACATCTGCCGCGTGGCGTGTCTCTCGGATCATCGATCCGTATGCGACGAGGGTGACATCATCCCCGCTTCGTTCCAGTCGGGCCTCCCCAAGGGGGACGACGAAGTGGCCTCCGTCTACCTCCTCCTTCACGGCCCGATAGAGCCGGATGGGCTCGAGGAAGATCACCGGA
>JAHEDM010000290.1:1332-2110 GCA_024641205.1 Actinomycetes bacterium | reverse complement strand
ATGGCGGCCAGTAAAAGGCCCTTGGCATCGTAGGGAGTGGAGGGAACCACGACTTTGACTCCCGGTGTATGTGCATAGATCGCCTCGGTCGATTCGCTGTGGTGTTCGGCGGCCCCGATTCCGCCCCCGTACGGCATCCGAATGACCATCGGGGCCGTGAACCGATGCCGGGACCGGTTCCGGATCCTCCCAACGTGGCTGACAATCTGATCGTAGGCGGGATACGAAAAGCCCATGAACTGAATCTCGACGACCGGCCGCATGCCTGCCACGGCCATCCCGAACGCCGTCCCGACGATCCCCGACTCGGCGACCGGCATATCGACCACCCGTTCGGGGCCGTGGGTCTCCAGCAGCCCGTTGGTCAGACGGAATACACCGCCCGTCCGGCCAACGTCCTCGCCCATTACCAGGACTCGAGGGTCGGTCGTGAGAGCAACATCGAGAGCGTCGGTTATCGCCTGAGCCAGGTTCATGACGGTCATGGCTCATTTCCTCGCGACCCGAGGAGCCAGCGTTTTTGTTCGATCAACTCAGGGGTCGGTTCGGCGTACATCGCGCCGAAGATCTCCTCAGCAGCCAGGGCCGGAAGGGCCTCTGCTTCCTCAACGGCACGGTCGATCTCATCGTGGGCCTCGGTGGTAACCCGGGTCTCCCACTCCTCATCCCAGGCACCTTCGGCCGTCAGGTACTTCCGGACCTGGTCGAGCGGATCTTTCAACCGCCACGCCTCGACTTCTGCGGCGTCCCGATAGCGAGAGGGATCGTCGCTGGTTGT
>JAHEDM010000290.1:0-1322 GCA_024641205.1 Actinomycetes bacterium | reverse complement strand
GGTAGGTGAGCGCCTCGATCAGCGTGGCCCCTCGCCCCTCCCGGGCCCTGACTACCGCCTCGCTCGTTGCCTGGTACATGGCGAAGAGGTCGTTGCCGTCGACGAGCACGCCCGGGACTCCGTAGCCGCCTGCTTTCTCGGCGATCGTCTCAGAAGCGGTTTGTTGTCGGCGGGACAACGAAATGGCGTATTGATTGTTTTGGCACACGAATACTGTGCCGGTCCGAAAGACGCCTGCGAAGTTCATTGCCTCGTGAAAATCTCCTTCGGAGGTAGCACCGTCTCCGAAATAGGTGATCGCGATGCGGTCGGATCCCTGCAAACGGGCCGCCCACGCCAATCCAACCGCGTGCACCATGTGGGCGCCGACCGTAATCGACGGCGGGAGCACCGAGACGCCGTCGGGGGGAGAACCGCCCCGTTCGTCACCCATTCTGGTCAGCAACAGCCGCGTCCACGGATATCCCTGCATCCACATCGCCGCCGCGTCGCGGTAGGTAGGCACCATCCAGTCATCCGGTCGCAGCGCGGCCGCCGAACCGATCTGGGCGGCCTCCTGCCCCTCGAAAGGCGCATAGGTAGCGAGCCGGCCTTGCTTCTGGATCGAAGTTGCCTTCCGATCGTATTGGCGGGCGGCCCCCATGGCTTGAAAGAGGCGTCTGGTCAACTCGACGTCCATCGGGGCGTCCGCCAACAGTTCGCCGTCCGGAGTGAGTATCTGCAGCATGGTCGCGTCAGGCTAATGGCACGAGAGAGTGATGGGACAGAAGATCACATGCCAAGATCGCGAGGCAAGAAGATCACCTCCGGCACGTCGAAGCGGTACCGGGATAGCGGCCTGGTCACCGGGAGGCGACGAAAGGAGGGTAGAGCATTTCTCGCCGCGACCAACACAAACGTCGGTACGGTCGGCAGAGCAAGGAGTTTCAGGAACGTGGCCATCGACTCAGCCTTCGACGGTTGAGTCGGCGTACATCTGGTCGAGATCCTCGTCGGTCATCAAGACCGCTCTCGCTTTCGATCCTTCGGAAGGACCAACTACCCCTTTTCGTTCGAGGATGTCCATGACTCGTCCGGCCCGGGCAAACCCGATCCTGAGCTTGCGTTGCAGCATGGACGTGGAGCCAAGCTGCGATCGGACGACCAGATCGGTTGCGGAACGAACCAGCTCAGCATCATCACCCTCGTCCTCTTCGGCAGTCTGCCTGGCCTGCTGCGCGGTCGCCTCAATCACGTGATCCTGATACTTGGCCTCGCGTTGTTTCTTGGTCCAGTCGACGATGGTGACGACCTCTTCTTCTGTCACCCATGCCCCCTGGATT
>JAHEDM010000289.1 GCA_024641205.1 Actinomycetes bacterium | reverse complement strand
TCGAAGCCGGCCTCGCGATGCGCGCCGTCACAAAACGGTTTGTTGGCGGACTGCCCGCAGCGACACAGCACGATCGGGCCGGTCTTCTGCTGGCTGGATCCTTCGACGTTGAGCGAAAACGCCTCCTTGGTTTCGAAAATGACCGGGCCGTTTTCGAGGAGCTTGATCTTCATTTCACTTCTCCATTTGGGCTGAACGCTGGCGATATTCGACTGAGAAATACGGTCGACGATGTGGTGTTGCGGCCGGCAGCCGGGGCGCGGTGCGGGTTCCGGCCCGCCGGATGACGCTCCACGTTCAAGGGCTCGCTGGCGGTGCGTGGTCCTCCGGTCACAACCGTTTCACTCGACGATCAGAACCTCGACCGTATGCCTGGAGCCAATGTAACAGGAAGCCAGCACGCCCGTAATGCTGACGATGATGGAGCAGAACGGCGCAAAGCCGAAGCCGGCTACGAAGAGCCCGAGCATGAGAAGCGCGGTGAAGCCCAACACGGCGGCATTTACGATGAAGAGAAACTAGCCGAGTGTGATGAGCGCGAAAGGAATGATTAACAAGACCACAATGGGCCTGGCCCGACATGAGGCGCTCAGCCGTTATTCAAGTGAACTCGATGGAATGCGCCTTATCGGGGATTGCAGGAACACAGTTTCGGCTTCCTATCCACGCGTTGCTCGTTCTCTGGTTCCGCATCAGGACGAGGAGTGCGGTTTCCGCCGCTGAGGCATCCCGGGTGTATACTTGCTCCTTCGAGCTGCGCGCGAGGAGATGCGCCGATGCGTTGGTTCTCCTGTCCGCTTGGTCTTCTGTGCTCAGGCGCTTTGGTCATCCTGGCCGGCGCTGCGAACGCGCTGATCACCATCGGCGCAGTCAATCCGCCTGGGCGTGAGATCGATGTCGAGGTCGCGGGCGACTTCGCGTATGTGGCCGATCACACGGCCGGGTTTCGCGTGATCGACATCTCCGATACGAGGTCGCCCGTCATCGTCGGTGCCCTCACCACGCTCGATGCACATGAGATCACGCTGGTCGGGAACCTCGCCTACGTGGTTGATACGCGGTTCCTCTCTGGCGGCCTGCGCGTGATCGACGTCTCCAACCCGGCCTCGCCGGTTGCGGTCGGTCATCGCTGGGCGTCGACAACGCCGAAAGCGGCCGCAATTGCGGGCAACTACGCCTACGTGGCTTGTGGAGCTTTGTGCGTGATCGACATCTCTGATCTCTCCACGCAACCGCTTCCGTGGTGGTACGAGTTCGACACACCGGGCCTCGCCTACGACGTCGAAGTGGTCGGGGGGCTCGCCTATGTGGCCGATTACCTGGCCGGGCTTAGCGTGATCGACGTCTCCGATCCCCTCTCTCCCGTCCAGATCGGCGGACTCGACACGCCGAACCAGGCGATCGACGTGGAAGTGGTGGGCAATCTCGCCTACGTGGCGGATTATGCCAGCCTGCGCGTGATCGACGTCTCCGATCCGGCTTCACCCGTCGAGATCGGCGCTCTTTCAGTGCCGGCGCTGGCCGTTGAGATACTTGGCGACCGCGCGTACGTGTCAGCTGGCCAATCCGGGCTTTACGTGATCGACATCTCCAATCCCGCCTCGCCCGTCGAAATCGGGACCTTCCTCGGCTACGCGAGTTCTGTCGACGTGGTGGGCAACTTCGCGTATGTGGTGGGTGAAACTTCCGGGCTGCGCGTCGTCGATGTGTCGAATCCCGGCTTCCCGAAAGGGCTGGGCAGTCACGGCACGCCGGGCACCGCATCGGCGGTCGAGGTGGTGGACGACGTCGCTTATGTGGCGGATGGCACATTCGGGCTGCTGGCGATCGATGTGTCCGATCCCGCTTCGCCGGTCGACCTCGGCTCCCTCGACACGCCGGACTTCGCCTACGGAATTACGCTGGCGGGCGATCTTGCCTACTTGTCCGATGGTGAATCCGGGCTGCGCGTGATCGATGTTTCCAACCCGTCAATCCCCGCCGAGCTCGGTGCACTCGACACGCCCGGCTTTGCGAGTGCGGTCGATGTGGTGGGTGACCGCGCCTACCTGGCCGACTGGAATTTCGGATTGCGTGTGATCGATATTGCCAACCCGGCAATCCCTGCCGAGCTCGGCGCGCTCGAGACATTGAGCGGCGCAATAGAAATCGATGTGGTCGGCGACCTCGCGTACGTGGCCGACTGGAATACTGGGCTGCACATCGTCGATGCCTCCGATCCAGCATCGCCGGTGGAGATCGCCGACTTCGACCCGTGGTATTCGGGTGCGGCCGACGTCGAGGTCGTTGGCGAAGTCGGCTACTGGGTGGACCCGTATTACGGCCTGCACGCAGTCGTTGCCGATCCCACTCGGTTGTCGGAAATCGGCAGGTTCGATCTGGCAGGAGATCCGTGGACGCTCGAGGTAGTCGGTGACCTCGCGTACCTCGGCGAGTCGCGATACACCGGGTCCGCGGATGCTTACGATCACTTCGTGCGCGTGATCGACATCTCGAATCCCTCCTCTCTGCTGGAGGTGGGCGCGTTCGCGTTGGGCACGTCCGAAGACTGGTCGAGCGCGCCCTACGTCATCTCGGTCTCGGATGGAATCGCCTACGTGGCAGCGGGTGAAGCCGGCCTTCAGATCGTCGACTTCGGCCCCGAATACGCGGCACTCCCCGAATCGAACGCGTCGCTGGCGCTCGCGGCAGGCGCCGCGCTGTTGACGCTGCTGCAGCGAGTAAACCCGCGCCGGCGAGGCCTGCGGCGATCGGCTTGACGCTCTTCGCGACGCCCGGGGCTGGCGGGGTGCCGG
>JAHEDM010000058.1 GCA_024641205.1 Actinomycetes bacterium | reverse complement strand
GAGATCGCCGTCGTTGAGCATGTAAAGACACTTCCCTACGTTGACGAAAACCGGGTGGGTCTCATCGGCATGAGCCACGGCGGTGAGATGGTGCTCAAGATCACCTCCGAGTACCACGGCGCGGCGGTGGGAGTGGCCGCCGAACCGGCCTCCCACGAGTTCCTTGCCCTGACCCCCGACGAGACGGCTCCTCTCGACCAGGAGACCCGGCTTCGCAAGGTCGAAGACATGAGGATGGTTGAGGTTGCCAAGGTGAGGGGCCGGATCGACACCGCCCTTGCGTTGGAGCGGATCAGCTCCATACGAACCCCGATCCTCGTCATGGGCAGGGAGACCGATGACCTGCAGGGGATATTCCGCACTACGTACGAGCTGCTCGAAGAAGCGGGCAAAGACGTGGAATGGGTGTCCTACGACCACCCTCAGCACGGGTACATCTTCCCAAGCCGTGACGCCGACGGGGCCTACCGGGTCGACGAGACCCAGGAGGCCGCCATTCGCCGGGTCATCGACTACCTGGACCGCCATCTTCAGATCGAAACATGAACTCGTCGGAACCCTCCGGGACGGGCCGGCCGGAGCGCCCGGTTTTGATAACCGCCGCTTGCCTGGTCGTTCTGCTGTTGTTGATGGCGGGGAGATACGGCTTCCACCGCGACGAGTTGTACTTCCTGGTCGCAGGCAGGCGGCTCGACTGGGGATTTGTCGATCAGCCGCCCCTCACTCCGCTGATCGCCCGGGTGGTGGAAACGCTCGGCGGGACGTCACCTATCGTCTTGCGGATTCTCCCGGCGCTGGCGATCGGTGGCGTTGCGGTACTGGCCGCTGGTATGGCTCGACGATTCGGGGGCGGCTCCCGGGCGCAGCTCTACGCCGCGGTTACGGCGGGCGGAGCAGGCGTCGCGCTCGGCGTCGGGCATCTCTTCAGCACGGCTGCCTTCGACTACTTTCTCTGGACGCTTGCCACCTGGATCCTGGTGCGGTTGCTCGGCGGTGACGACTCCCGCTGGTGGCTGGCTCTTGGGTTGGTCGTCGGGGTCGGTCTTCAGAACAAACACCTCATGGGTCTGTTCGCCGTTGCAATACTGATGGCGCTCCTCGTCACGCAACAGCGCAGACTTCTGGCCGGGATATGGCCGTGGATCGGGGTCGGCATCGCAGCATTGATTGCGCTTCCCAACATCATCTGGCAGATAGCCAACGACCTGCCACAGCTCGAGATGGCGAGTGCCCTGGCGGGGCGCAGCGACGGACCGATCGCTTTCGTGTTGGAGCAAATCGGCCTCCTTTCGATCGTCCTCGCAGTTCCGGCCGCCATCGGACTGTGGCGGCTCCTTCGTTCTGCCTCGCTCGACCGGTGGCGCCCCATCGGAATCACGTTCGTCCTGCTTTTTGTGTTCTTTCTCGTCACCGGAGGCAAGTCGTACTACGTCGCCCCCCTGTACTCGGCGCTGCTGGCGGCCGGGGCACTCTGGTTCGAGGGTCTCGAGGGAAGGAGACGGCGGGTGATGATCGGGACCACCAGCCTGGGAGTCTTCATTGGGCTGTTCATCACCCTCCCCCTGCTTCCACCGACGACCCTGTCGACCGTGGACGTTACGGGTGAGCTCGGTGAGACGGTCGGTTGGCCCGAGCTGATCGACCAGGTCGTCGCGATATACGAAACGATTCCGGCCGACCAACGAGATGACGTGGCGATCTTCACCGGATCCTACGGTGAGGCCGGCGCCATCGACGTTCTGGGACCAGACGTCGGCCTGCCGTCTGCGGTGAGCGGGCACAACAACTATTGGCTATGGGGCCCGCCCGACCGCCACGGGCCGGTCATCGGCATCGGGCAGATCGGCGACGTCCTCGACCGCATCTGTCCCACCACCGTTCAAGCGGACACGATCACCAATCCCTACGGGGTCGAGAACGAAGAGGCGGGCTTGCCGCTTTACCTCTGCATGGCCCCCGAAGGCCAGCTGGCCGATATCTGGGACGACGTCCGCCACTACAACTGATTGTCGGATCTCGCCCGGCCGGCTATCCAGCCTGACTGATCTCGAACAGGTGACCGTCCGGGTCGCGGAAGAAGCACCGTACTTCGGCGCCCCAGTCGTAGGGCGGGGTTAAGAAATCGGCGCCCCGTGCCACCAGCGTTGAGTAGGCCGACCGGCAGTCCGGGACCCGGATGGTGAACGAATGATGCACCGTCGAAGGATCGTCGGGGGCCGTCATCGATACGTCGGGTTTGTCTGCGGTTGGGCCTCCGGCTGTCACGAGTAGCAGCCAAGCGCCGGCGAAACTGAGCACCACCGAGGTCCCGCCGTACTCGCGATAGATCTCGGCGCCGAGTACGTCCCGGTACCAGTCCCGCGAGCGGTCAATATCACCCACCACCAACAGGTGGGTGACAGCCATTTCCTCGGTTGGGAAGTCGGCCATCACTTGGCAGGGCTCAGCTGTTGAATTGGCGGGGCCGGGCGAAGCGGACGGTGAGATCCCGGCCGTTCAGCATCGACCCGTGGAGTGCCTCGATGGCGGTCTCGGCCTCCGGCCGGGGCATGTCCACGAAACCGAAACCCTTGGACCGTCCGGTTCGCCGGTCGGTGATGATGGTGGTCTCGTGCACATTGCCGTAGCGCCCGAAGAGCTCGCGGACGTCGTCGCTTGTGGCATCCCACGGCAGATTGGACACGTAAACACTGTTGTCGTTGTTGGTCGCATGGCGCGGTGGCCTCTCGGAGCGGTCGGCCGGCCGCGTTGGCGCAGCGTCTCGCCGGGGCCGCTGGGGAGCCGGGTCGCCCATCCGGTGTCCACCGTTGTGGATCGCATCGAGGCGGGGAGCCTCGATCGGCACGCGGAGGTCGAGATCCTTCTGCATCCGTCGGACATCTCGCTGCTGAGCCCCGGTCACGAGACTGACGACTGTGCCGGTGGCACCGGCCCGGGCCGTGCGACCCGACCGATGGAGGTAGTCCTTGGAGTCGGCCGGCGGATCGAAGTGAATCACGGAGGCGACTGCGTCGATGTGGATACCTCGAGCGGCGACATCGGTAGCGACCAAAGCCTGGGCGCGACCGGACGCAAACTCCTGCAGCGCCCTGTTGCGCTGGCTCTGGGAACGGCCGCCGTGCATGGCAACTGCCCCAACATCGAGCCCGGCGAGTTGCTTGGCGAGACGGTCGGCCCCGTGGCGAGTGCGAGTGAACACGATAGATCTTCCTGCCGCCTCAATCAGGTCGGCGGTGTGCCGAACCCGGTCGTGATGTTGGACCAGCCAGAAAAGGTGCCGGGCGTCGACGGATTCCGGTTCAACCGTCCCGGCTTCATGCCGGACGGGGTCGTGCTGATAATCCCGGCTCAAGACAGCGATGTCGCCGTCGAGGGTTGCCGAAAAGAGCATGGTCTGGCGCCGCTTCGCCGTGCCGTCGAGAATCCTTCGTACCGCCGGCAGGAATCCCATGTCGGCCATCCGGTCGGCTTCGTCGACCACGACGATGTCGACCTGGCTCAGGTCAACGGACCTCTGCTGGATGAGGTCTTCGAGTCTTCCCGGGGTAGCCACCAGGACGTCGACACCTTTACGTAGTGCACCCTTCTGGGGGCCGTAACCCACGCCGCCGTAGACCGCAAGCACGTAACGCCCGGTGGCCTGGGCCAACGGGGTCAACTCACGCTTGATCTGCTCGGCGAGTTCGCGGGTAGGAGCCAGGATCAAGGCCCGGGGTTGATGGCGGTTGGCTTTGGCTACCCGCACGAGCAACGGAAGGCCGAAGGCGAGGGTCTTGCCCGACCCGGTCGGGGCCTTGCCGGAAATGTCCCGACCGGCGAGGGCATCAGGAATAGTGGCTGCTTGGACTGGGAAGGGCTCGACGATGCCGCCCTTGGCGAGCGTCCGGACGAGCGGTTCGGGTATGCCCAAATGGGCGAACGTGGTGGTCATGTTGACTCCTGGCCCCGTGCGGGACCGATAGTTGGATATGCCGATATCTCGCTCGACCATGCGGTATCCAATGCGCAGGGATCGAGATTCGGCCGAAGAGGCGGTCCAACCGGGTGAGTAACTAAGCCGTGCAATCACCGGAGAAGCGAATATTCGCTGGCCTCCAGCCGGTGCGGCCCGGGAACGTTAGCACGGATCCGGCACAAGTCGAGGGTGGTTGGCCTTCGGGAGGGTTCTGGTGAATGGGTGCCGACTTCCTCGCGAGGCGGGAAGGAAGTCTCTATCGCTGCTGCGGGCGGCTGTGCGAGGCTGATGCCATGAGATCACAAGCGGTCAAACGAATAGCCAACGGCGTGATCGGTGCCATCCTCGGGTTTGCAGTTGGCGCCATTGTCGCCGTGAATGTGGTGATCACGGCTGGTGTTGACCAGGGGTACCAGGCGAGCCTGCCGGAGATCTTCGAGGAGAACGTCTTCCTCGGCATCATGACCGTGTTGATCCTGGTAGCCGGGCCGGTCCTCGGTGTGATCATCACCCACCGTCTCCAGCGGCGGTCGGCCGGATAGGCTCGGACCGTACAGGCGAATCCTGCGACGGTTCTCAGATCTCTGATCCGGCTGCCCCCGCGACAAGGTCGTCCAGCGGTTCTTCAGCAGCCGCAGCCACAATGCTGCGGTCGATGTCTTCGCCGAGGGCGTCGAACACTGCAGGTTCGTAGTTCCACCATCTTCTGTGCGACACCCAGAGCGGATCGGTAGCGAACCAGCGGGGTTGATGCGGGGTTGATGCGGTCTTGACGGGACCCCGCCGTCGACCGGGCCGCTCGGCTACCTCAAAAAGAGAGCAGAGGCCCACAGGGAAGGTCCATTCGGCCCCTACCGAACGGGACCGCTACCGGACATCCTGAGGTCACAAGATGATCGAACTGCGGATACATGGCCGTGGAGGACAGGGCGCAGTGGTCGCCTCGAAGACGCTGGCGCACGCCGCGTTTCTGACCGGCCGCTACGTCCAGAGTTACCCCGACTACGGGGTCGAACGCCGGGGAGCCCCGGTGGTTGCTTTCGCCCGGATCGCTGAGCCGGGCGACGATTTCTTCGTTCGCCAGGATATCCGTGAGCCCCATCACATCCTGGTACTCGATGCCACCTTGCTCGACTCCGCCAGTCCCCTGGCCGGGCTCCGGGCGGGCGGTTTTGTTGTGGTCAACACCCCGGACCCACCGGAGCAGCTGGGCATCGGTACTTGCTTCCAGGTTGCCACCGTTGACGCATCGGGGATCGCCCTCCGGCATGGACTCGGTTCCGCCGCCCAGCCGGTGGTGAACACATCGATCCTCGGCGCGTTCGTTCGTGTCACCCAGATCGTCTCCCTCGTTGACCTTCTGGCCGCGATTGAGCTCGAGGTGCCCGCCAAGGCGAGAGAGAACCAAGCGGCGGCACGCGAGGCTCACGATCAGGCAGTAGTGGGTGCGCCGGCGTGAGCACCCTCAACCACGTCGACGACTACCCCGAGATCCCGGTTTCCCTGGCTTCGACGCGCACCATCTTGAAGACCGGTGCATGGCGGAGCGTGAGACCGGTCCTGGCCGAGCGGTCGGCTCCGTGCAGTGCCGCTTGTCCGGCCGGGGTGGGTATCCCGGCCTATCTGCAGGACATCAAGGAGGGCCGCCCCAAGGAGGCGTTTGCCGCCCTCACCTCCCGCAACCCGTTCCCGCGCATCACCGGCCGGGTCTGCCCTCACTTCTGCGAGCAGGCCTGCAATCTGGAAGAGAAGACGGGCCGGGACTCGGTATCCATACGCTCCATCGAGCGCTGGCTGGGAGACGAAACGGCTCATCTGCCCCATCCGGTGCCCAGCCGGGAGACCGGCAAGCAAGTGGCCGTTGTCGGAAGCGGACCGGCCGGCCTGGCAGCCGCTTTCTATCTGCGCAGGTCCGGACACGAAGTCACCGTTTTCGACCGCCGCGACCTTCCCGGTGGAATGCTGCGCTACGGCATCCCCGACTACCGGCTTCCCACGGTGATCGTCGACGAGGAGCTGGCCCGTCTGGAGGCGATGGGGATCGAGTTCCGCAACGGAGTTGCCCTGGGATCCGACCTGACGCTCGATGATCTCGAGGCCACCTATGCCGCAGTTTTCGTTGCCACCGGAGCCGGACGGGAACGAACGGTCGGCATCGAGGGCGAGAGCTTGTTGGAGCCAGGGCTGGCCTTCCTGGAGGCGACCGGCCGCGGAGAGGTGGCGCTCCCCGGCGACCGTTGTGCCGTCATCGGTGGTGGCAACACCGCCATGGACGTGGCCCGGGTCCTGCGCAGACTGGGCGCCGAGGTCACGGTCCTGTACCGGCGCACGGTCACAGAAATGCCTGCCATTCGCGAGGAATACGAGCATGCGGTCGCCGACGGTGTCACTTTCAAATGGCTCACGCTTCCCCGCGCGGTGAAGAAACAAGACGGGAAACTGATCGTGACCGTGGAAGACATGTGGCTCGGTGAACCGGACGAGTCGGGCAGACGGAGGCCGATGCCGACCGGTGTATCCCGGGAGCTTCGTTTCCACGGAGTCTTCTCGGCTACCGGCGAGACCGCCGACTTGACGCCGTTCCCGGACCGGCTGATGAGCTCCGACGGATGGCTC
This sequence comes from Actinomycetes bacterium, assembly GCA_024641205.1. Lineage (GTDB taxonomy): Bacteria > Actinomycetota > Acidimicrobiia > Spongiisociales > UBA4744 > UBA4744. The sequence goes on along the minus strand of JAHEDM010000058.1, from coordinate 3,450 downwards.
AGCCTGGCCGAGAACGGGGCCACTACCGACCCGCTTGTGTACGCCGGTGGCGACCTGGCCACCGGCCCGGCCACCGTGATCGAGGCGATCGTCGCCGGCCGGCGAGCCGCCCGGGCCATCGACCATCAGCTCGGCCTGGATCGCCTCTGGCCTGAGGACAATCCAATCGAAGTGGTCGGCTCGGCCGAGGTCAATCCGACCTATGTCCCTCGCCACGACCGCACAGCCGATCACGTCGCCGAATGGGCAGGCCCGTTCGCCGAGGAGTCGGTCACCATGACGGACGCCGAGGTCCTCTACGAGATCGAACGCTGCCTGTCGTGTGGGCACTGCAACGCCTGCGGTACGTGTTTCGTCTTTTGCCCGGATGGCGTCATCACTTGGGAAGACGGCCCGGTGATCGACTACGAATTCTGCAAAGGGTGCGGGATCTGTGTGGCTGAATGTCCCGGGCACGCCATGATTCTGGTCAACGAAAGGGAGGTGAGTCATGTCTGAACGCCTCCTCCTCACCGGAAACCACGCTGCTGCCTACGGAGCGATGCTCGCCCGGGCCGAGGTGATCTCCGCCTACCCCATTACCCCCCAAACGATGATCGTCGAGTTGCTCTCCGAGCTGACCGCTTCGGGCCGGCTGGCTGCCAAGTTCATAACCGTGGAGTCGGAGCACTCCGCCATGGCCGCCTGCGTCGGCGCTTCAGCCGCGGGAGCGCGTGCCTACACGGCCACCAGCGGACAGGGCCTGGCCCTCATGCACGAAATGCTGCACTGGGCGGTCGGGGCCCGATTGCCGATCGTGCTCACGAATGTCAGCCGGGCCATGGCGCCCGGCTGGTCGATCTGGAGCGACCAGACCGACATCATCTCGCAGCGGGATGTTGGCTGGATGATGCTGTTCGCCGAAAGTGTCCAGGAGGCTCAGGATTTCATCATCTGGATGTACCGGGTAGCCGAACAGGTTTTCTTGCCGGGGATGGTGGCCATGGACGCCTTCATCCTCTCGCACACCGCCGAACCGATCATCGTCCACGACCAGGATGCGGTCGACGCCTATCTGCCCGGATTCGAGCCGCTCTACGACCTCGATCCGACCCAACCACGCGCCTACGGCGGTTTGGTGAACCGCGACCACTACTTCGAACTGCGGTACAAGATCTTCGAGAGCATGGAGCGGGCCGGCCGCCTGCTGATTGAGGCCGGGGATGAGTTTGCAGAGATATTGGGTCGCCGCTACTCGCCCGTCGAAGGCTACATGCTCGACGATGCGGAGATAGTGATCGTCTCGGCGGGAGCGATGACTTCCAATGTTCGGCAGGCGGACAAAGATCTCAGAGACCGTGGCATGAAGGCCGGACTCATGCGCCTGGTTGCCTTCCGGCCGTTCCCGGTCGCCGAGGTGCGGCGGCTCCTGGCCGGACGTCGCAAGGTGGCAGTACTCGACCGCAACATGAGCCCCGGCCATTCCGGGGTGTTCGCCCAGGAAATCCGCTCGGCGCTGGCCGGACAATCCGGCGCCCCGCCGGTGTACGGCTACGTGGTCGGTCTGGGTGGTCGCGACGTACGGGTCGAGACCGTGACCGAGGTGGTCGACGACCTGATGGCCAGAGACGTTCCGGAGTTGGCCCTGTTTGTTGATGTGAAAGGGCTGCCGATCGGACCGGTGCGGCCCGACTCCACGATCAACCGGCTCGGGCCGCTGGAGGTAGCCCGATGAGGTGGGCGGTGCCGGAAGCCGAATTCATGGATCCTGGAACCCTCGGTTGTCAGGGGTGTGGTGGAACGTTATCGATGCGCCTGGTGCTCAAGGAGCTCGGCGATGACGCCATTGCCGTCCTGCCTGCCTGTTGTTGGTCGATCATCGATGGACCCTGGCCGGTGCACGCCCTGAACATCCCGGTTTTCCATACCGCGTTCGAGACGGCGGCAGTCGTTGCCACAGGTATCAAGGCCGCCAAGCAGATCAAAGGCAAGGACACCACCGTGGTGGCCTGGGCAGGCGACGGAGGCACGTTCGATATCGGCCTCCAGGCACTGTCGGGAGCAGCCGAGCGCAACGAGGACATCGTGTTCATCTGCTACGACAACGAGGCCTACATGAACACCGGAATCCAGCGGTCCTCGGCGACACCACTCGGCACATGGACGACTACCACTCCAGACGAACGACCCGAGCCGCGCCCCAAGAAGGACATCATGGGGATCATGGCCGCCCATCGCATCCCCTACGCGGCCACGGCAACCGTCGCCTATCCCGATGATCTCTCCCGCAAAGTCCGGACCGCCCTGGCTGCCAAAGGCGGCATGCGGTTCCTGCACCTGCTTTCGGCCTGCCCGCCTGGTTGGAAGATGGCAGCAGATGACGCTATCGAAGCAATGCGAAGGGCCGTCCAGACGAACGTGTTTCCGCTGTACGAGGTGCGCGACGGGCGCGAATACAAAATCACCCACTGGCCCGAGGCTGAGGTCGACGTCGCGGACTATTTTTCGCTCCAGGGGCGTTTCGCCCCACTGCTCGCCGATGACGCTCTGCTCAATCTGGTCAGGAACAACGTGAGAGAACGGTGGTGGTTCCTGGTGGAACGCCATCAGCAGTCCTTGCGCAAAGCATCCTCCCCCGACGGGGCGCACCTCCACTAGCAACATCCCTTCCCGATCGTCGGCGATTGACCGCTGCTCGAGTGCCCGTATCCAACCGGGCATCCAAGATGAACCACGCGTTTAGACCGCATGACCCAAAGGGAGGGATTCTGTGCAGATCCGTTCAGCCAGAGCGATCGGCATTGTTGCGACGCCGACAATGGTGATGGCAGTCTCTTATGGAATGATCTCCGGCAATTTCGTCGACGAGCTGCGATGCTCCTGATCGGCAACCCGGCCGTCGGCATCTACCCGGTCAAGGCAGCCTGGACGGCAGGACCTATGCAGGGACTGCTGATCGGTGATCGGGCCTGACCCTCCGGATTCGAGGGCGCTGCACTCCGGATTCGGCGCCACCGATTCAAGCCCTGTTGATTCGCCAAGCGAGGCCGACGGTAGGTCGATGCAATCAGCATCCATCCGCGACCCGGGTCCGTAGCGAACAATGACCAATGAGAGCACGAATCGCCATCATCGGTACCGGCATTTCCGGGCTAGGAGCGGCCTGGGCGCTCTGCAACGATCATGACATCACCGTCTTTGAGGCCAGAGACCGGTTGGGCGGCCACTCGCACACGGCCGACGTGGAATCGAGGACCGGCTCTATTCCGGTTGACACCGGATTCATCGTGTACAACGAGGTCACCTATCCGCATCTCACTCGCCTGTTCGATCATCTGGAGGTGGCAACGGAACCGAGCGACATGTCGTTTTCCTTCTCGGTTCAAGGCGGGGTCGAGTACGGAGCCAGCCTCCGTGGGCTGCTCGGCCAACCCACCCGTCTCCTCGATCGGCGCTATCGGTTGATGCTGC
>JAHEDM010000288.1:647-2825 GCA_024641205.1 Actinomycetes bacterium | reverse complement strand
TGAGCTGTTGCCAATCGCTGACCCCCCAAACCTGGTGTCAGGCTGGACGGACAGGATCCTCATACCGGTGAAGTCGATGTCCTTCACGAAGTCGTTCACTGGCCGGGTGAGAAGCGGATACCTGTTTTTCATGGTAATGCCGCCGGGGAATTGGTTCTCCCGGTAACCGGAGTGCCACCAGAACATGCCGCCGTTCGAGATGCCATGCACCATGTTTCCCCAGAGCGACTTCCGGTATTCGATTTCGACATCGAGGGCATATTTCGCCAGTTCATTACGTAGCCCCAGATCGCATTCGCCTACGATGATCGGTTTCCCATATCGCCGATTTCGTTTGGCGAGCGTGGCGCTCGAGGCGGCGAGTTTTGCCGCGCCGTGTTTGAAGGTTGGATAGCTGTGGATGTTCACGAGGTCGCAGATGCGGTCATCCCCGAAAAGGGCCTCCTCCCACGCCTCGACGGGGACGCTATTTCTTCCCCGCTCTGAGAGCGAGAGATGCACAGGCCGTTTCAGCGGGTCGTTTTCCTTCACCGCCGCGTACACCTGCCGCCAGAACTCAGCGCACTTGGCCAGGTACTCTCTCTGCTCACTTTCTGCAGCGCTGCGGAAGGATACATTCAACTCCGTGAACATCTCCCAAGTGAAGATGTTCGGATGATTTGCAAGGTTCGTGACCGCTACGGCGATATACCGGAGGTACGCATCCTGTGTTCTCGCATCGAAGAGAATGTCCGTGGGTTTTCCGGCAGGACCCCCGAACTTTCGGTTGAACATGTTGTGCGTGTCAAAACTGTTTAAGGTCGTCTCCTCGCTGATCTGCCAGTGCGGGTGCATGTCCAGGACCAGGCAGAAGTGAAGACCTCTCCGTTCGCCTTCAGTAAGAAGGCGATTGAATTCCCGGAAATACTGCTGTGGAATTGTACCGAATTGAATGAAGTGTGCCCACTCGCTGCGGTGTGACTCGTAGAGAGGGCCATTCAAAATATTCCGCCGGATGATCTTCTCGCCATTGCTGGCGGCGCTATCGAACTGCTCTAGATATCCGTCAAACGTCTGCTCCCACGGGACCCGGCCGGTGAAGTATCGCGTCTTGCCGTCCAGGGTAAGAAAGAGTTCCCCGCTTTCACACACCGGGGCAGGTTCCGTGAAACCATTGGCTGCCACGAGGAACATGATGACGAGCATCTTCCAACGTTTGTATTTCAACCCTCTGCCTTTCCATATACTGATGACCGCCGACGGCACATGGCGGACGACCGCGCTCTCCGGCGGACACCCGCCGCGGGTGGCCGTACGGGAGAAGCGCGTGGTTGGGCAGTCAGTATCCTTCGTGCTGTCCCTGGAGTCCATTCCGCAGTTTCTCCGCAATACGATCCGGTGCTGTCAACAAGAGTGTGTAAAATGGAGGAGGGGCTGGTCTGGGGGAGATCCGGGTATGTTGATCCAAGTCATACGCAGAGTGGAAGCGAAGGCGAAGCGTTCAGCGGCCCTGGGGCTGTGGAGGGCGCCGATGGGTCGCAGGCGGGTGCGCAGTTGAGAGAAGAAGCCCTCGATGAGGCTGGTGGTGCTGAGCAAGGAGTGGAGGTGGGAGGGTAAAGCCTCGACCTCAAAGCATCGGTGCAGTTGGTGCTCGAAGCAGCGAATGGCTTTGGGTTCGCTGTCGCGCCACCGGTCGCAAAAGGCGCGCAAAGCCCGTTGGCGGCGGGCCACGGAGGATTGGGCAAAAGCCTGGGCGGCCTGTTTGATCATGGTGCGGGCACGGTAGCGGTTGCGGGCGTTGGCTTTGAGCCGATGGAGGCGGTGGAAGCGGCAGTCCTGGACGCGGACATGGGCCCAGACGCTGAGCACCGCGGCCTCCAGGCCCTTGTCGCCATCGAGGGCGACGATCTGGAGTTGGGCTCCGCGCAAGCCTCGGGTTTTAAGGTTGTGCAGGAGCGCTTCGACTTCGGTGGAGTTTTCGCTGTAGCACACCCGCAACGCCAGGAGTTCAACCTGGCCGTTTGGGGTGATGCCGGCGACGGCGATCAGGGGGCGCTTGGCGGGCCCCAATCCCTTGATGCGCAGGTACATGCCGTCGAGGATCAGGCCGCGGTAGCGGTCGTACAGGGGTTGGGTATGAAAGGAGCCGAGGTGCTGGTCCAGGGCCCGGGCCAGACGGGAGACGGTGGTGGCTGAACA
>JAHEDM010000288.1:0-637 GCA_024641205.1 Actinomycetes bacterium | reverse complement strand
CCCAGGCGGCGACCGGTGGCGCGACTGCTCAGACCGCCGAGATAGGCTTCCAACAGCAGCGCGTCGATTTCCCGCCACCGGCGTTGGTAGGCCTCGAACACGGTAAAGGACAGTGGACGTGACCGGGCTCGGGGGACCTTCAGTTCCAGGAGTCCCACAGAGGTGAACAAGGAGCGGGTGCGGTATCCGTTACGGACATCCCGCCGGATTCCGGGAGCGCGTTCATAGGCCGCGGCGGCGAGTTGCTCTTCGGCTTCGCTCAGCAACAGGTTCTCCAGCAGGGCCTTGGTCTGTGCACGCATCTGGTTTTTGATGGCGGCCTGGGCCTGTTGGGGGTCGATCCGCGGCGTATCGAACGCATCGGCACCCCACCGTTCCCAAACCTGGGCGTTTTCGGCTATGTTGAGACAGTAGGTCATCGGTCCTCCGGGTTGTTTGTGGTGATTCAAACCGGAAAGACCCGAGGGCCCACTGTCAAGGGGATCGGTTCACCGATCCCCTTGACTCTTCTTCTCTCAATTTACACACCCTTTGTTACAGCACCGCTCACCACGGCCCGCAGCGGCGCGCAACGCCTGTCGGCGGCTTCAGGCGACGGCCACGCGGAGGGGCAAGGTCAGGATCCCGGGCTTGGAAC
>JAHEDM010000057.1 GCA_024641205.1 Actinomycetes bacterium | reverse complement strand
CCGCATAAAACAACAAAGCCGCTCATACTTCAGAACTTCCCCTCGCCCCTCAGCAACGATGCAAGGACGCGACAGGCGTTGTTCAGCCTTCGCCCAGCTCCCGTGCGGCAATCGACAACCGTCCGGCCGCAGTCGTGCCGGCCAGGGCGAACCGCCCCGACGTAGCGCTCTTCGCCGACGACCAACCGGAGGAGTGAGAAGTCGCCGAGGGCGAGGCGACGTGAAGTGTCCGGCAAGCGTTTGACATAGGTGTGCCATACCCCGGCAGACTCTGTCGATGTCCGCTCAACGATCTCTGTCCTTCCCTTGATGCTGATCCGAGCAAGGGTCTGAGGCCGGCGCGGATTCCGGGTACGACCTTCCAAGCACGCCGTGCTTTCCGGTCTCTGCTCGAGAGGGCTGCGGGCTCACATCCTGATGAGAAAAACCGTGCATCGAGACACGGCGGCGATGGGGGCCCTCTCGGTCAGCCCAACTCCATGACAGTGTCGAGGCCCCGGTGGAGTCCGACCAGCTTGCTCACTTCGCGAATGGCAAGCAGGCCACCGGCCACATACGGCTCGGCGCTCGTTCCTGCATCGTGTCTGATGGTGAGGCGTTCATCTTCCTGGCCGAACACCGATTCGACGGATATCACAAAGCCGGGCAGACGGATCGAGTGAACCTGGGTTCCCCCGAAGTTGGCACCTCGTGCATCCCGCTCTCCCTGTGTCTCTCCGATTTGCACCGACATCTCGGGATGCCCCACGTTTGCCAACCGGCCGGCCAACTCACGGGCCGTCCCGCTTGGCGCGTCCACCTTTCCGGCACCGGCATAGTCGATGACTTCCCAACTCTTGACCCAATGAGCGGCCACCTCGCTGAATCGCATCATCAGCACGGCTGTTATCGAGAAGTTGCCGCACGCCAGAACGCCGAGACCCTTGTCTTCGGCCGAGCGGCGGATGACTTCGTAGTCCTCGCCGGTGAGGCCGGAGGTTCCTACGACCACGTGCGCACCGGCATCGAGTGCCGCGAGGATGTTCTGACGGGCGACGGACGGATGGGTGTATTCGACGAAAACGTCGGGTTTGGATGCCAAGGCGTCCTCGACCGTCCCACTGACCTCCACCCCCGGCTCGGCAAATCCAAGCACCTCACCCAAACGCCTGCCGGCATGCGACCGCGAAACAGCACCTGTCAGGCACAGGTCGGCCGCCTCAACAAGCCCCTGCGACAGCGCCGACCCTGCCCACCCCGTCGCCCCGCCGACAACGACACTCGTACGGTTCTCTCCGGTATCTGCCATGTTGACTCCACGTGTCGAAGATGTGAGCAAGGCTAGGGCGTTGCTGCGATGCCGTACCTCCGTACGGATCAGCGGTGCAATTTGCCGACTCGTCTGGCCATCAACTTGTAGATGCGGTCGTAGGAGGGGGGTGGGCCTTTTTGGAGCGTCTTCCCGTCCAGGAAGACGCAGTCGGACTGCCCACATCTGATCATGGCCGATTGATCGGTTGTGTCGACGCTCTCGAACACAACGTCGGCACCAAGCACCTCGGCGGCCTTCTTGGCTCGCTCGTAGACGAGATTATTGGCCGGGCACCAACCGTTGATGTAGGCCGTGACCGAAACCTTGCCCTCGATTGGCAAAGGTCGGGGGCCTGGCTCGATCCAGCGCGGGGGTGCTGCGTGCTCCGTGAACGGTTTCCACATGAGTACCCGCATCCCGACCCGATCGACCTGCCGGTAGCCGCGTTTCTTGAACCACCGGGACCTCATCCAGGTCGGGAAGACAACACCCCAAGCCGCTATTCCCTTCGCCCCAAGTTCCCACGCGTCAGCCTCGGCGGCCTCCAGCAGGGCCCGGCCGACCCCCTTCCCCTGCCGGTTACCGACGCCTTGCTTGTGGCCGTGGACCCAGATACACATGATCATGTAGAGATCGGCGCCAACGGCCAACGAGTGTTCGATCGGCAGATACTGAATCATGCCGATCGGCCGGCCGTCATCGTCGACTGCAAGTCGTACCCGCAGACCGCGCTCCCGCATAGTGCGGTACCAACGAGCTTTGTGATCTCCCGCTTCCCGCATCTCGGAGGACCAGTCCTCGAGACACATGAGGTAGGAATCCTCGTGCTGGGCGGTGAGCTCCACGATGTCCACCGATGACTCCCGCATACGCAAAAGCTACACCGACCTCGGGCAGCCCGATCTCGCCGCACCGCCCATCGCCTGTGTTCATCCCGCGAGGTGGGTCGATCCGCTCGTCTCGGATGGGTTGTCCCTGGTCTTGGGCCGGCCGGCCCCATCCGGACCAAGCGACGTCGGCGTTAGTGTCGCTTGTTAATCGGATACGGAGAGGTACGAAATGGGGGCAAGATTCCCGGCCGTCGAACCGTACAACAGTGGCATGTTGGAAGTCGGTGACGGACACCGGGTGTACTGGGAGAGCTGCGGCAACCCCAACGGAAAGCCTGCCATTTTCCTCCACGGTGGGCCCGGTTCGGGCTCCACACCGGGCCAGCGACGCTTCTTTGACCCGGACGCATATCGGGTCATTCTCTTCGACCAGCGCGGCTCCGGGCGCAGCCTGCCACTCGCCGACGAGCCCAATGTCGATCTCCGCACGAATACAACGCGTCACCTCATCGAGGACATCGAGTCGCTGCGCCGGTTCCATGGTGTCGAAAGCTGGACCATCCTGGGGATGTCATGGGGAACCACCCTCGGACTGGCTTACGCCCAGGTCCATCCTCGGCGAGTCAACGCCCTGGTGCTGGCTCTCGTAACCACCACCTCCCGTCGCGAGGTGGACTGGCTCACTCATGATGTCGGCCGCATCTTCCCCCGAGAGTGGGACCGGTTCGCCTCAGCCATCCCCGACGCCTTGGGGCAGTTGCCACTCGTGGATGCCTACGCCGCGCTCCTGTTCGACGCCGACCCACAGGTCCGCGAGCATGCAGCACGAGAGTGGTGCGCGTGGGAGGATGCCCATGTCTCCCTCACCCCCGGCCATCGCCCCAACCCGCGTTTCGAAGACCCACAGTTCCGGCTGCGTTTTGCCCGCTTGGTCACGCACTACTGGCGGAACGCCGCATTCCTGGAAGAGAATCAGTTGCTTCGAGATGCGCAGTTGCTGAACGGCGTCCCCGGCGTGTTGATCCACGGCCTGTACGACGTCAGCAGTCCGCTCGAGACCGCCTGGCAACTGTCCCAAAGATGGAAGACGAGCCAACTTCATGTCCTCGAAGATGCCGGGCACGGTGGCGGCGACAGCCTTCTCGCCATCATCGGCGATGCGCTCGCCGGGTTCGCAGCCGATTAGTCGAAAGGATCCGTCACTCCTGGCCGTCTTGGCGGATCATGGTCCCGATGCCTTCCGGCGTGAAGATTTCGAGCAGTAGCGCGTGTTGCACGCGGCCATCGAGGATGTGGGTTCGACGGACGCCTGCCTCCATGGCCGAAACACACGACTCCAGCTTGGGAAGCATCCCACCGGAGATTGATCCGCTCTTCAGCAGGTCCCGGCCGTCCGAAAGGCTCATCTTCTGGATCAGACTGGCATCGTCGTCCGGGCGACGATAGAGACCTTCCACATCGGTCAGGTAGACCAGCTTCTCGGCATTCAGCGCAGCGGCCAGGGCTCCGGCTGCGGTGTCGGCGTTGAGGTTGTAGACCTGTCCGTCTTCGGCACCGCGAGCCAGAGGCGCAATCACCGGCACCAGGCCATGTTCGAACATCCCGTAGATGATCTCGGGATCGACATGGGTGACTTCACCGACGAAGCCAAGACGCGGGTCCTTCGGTCGAGCGCTGAGGAGGCCGCCGTCGATCCCGGTAATTCCGGCCGCTCGTGCGTCGTGTCCAATCAGGAGGCGGACGATGTCGGGATTCACTTCACCCGCCAGCACCGACTGCACGACCTTCACCGTGACGGCATCCGAGACGCGCAGCCCGTCGACCCACTGGGATTCAATCCCGGCCCTCCGGAGGGACTCGTTGATCTGCGGGCCGCCTCCGTGCACGACGACGGGCTTGATGCCGACTAGGGACAGCATCGTGACATCGCCCGCAAAGCTGTGACGCAAGTTTTCGTCGACCATGGCAGACCCGCCGTACTTGATGACGACGGTCTTTCCGCGGAACTCCTGGATGTACGGCATGGCCTCCATCAGGATGCGGGCTTTGCCCATCGTGGTAGCGATGCGGGACTTGCCCGCGCTTGGAGCTGAATGGCCGAGGGCCATTAGCGACCTTCCATGGGCAGAACCGTGGTGTGACTCATGGCATCCAACCGGCCACCGGAAGACCGGCGCTCTCGTCCATACCGAGCATCAGATTGGCGATCTGGATGGCCTGTCCTGCAGCCCCTTTGATCAGGTTGTCGATGGCCGTCAGGACTATGGCGCGGCCGGTCGATTCGTCCACGAAGGCCGAGATCATTGCCCGGTTGGAGCCAACCACCCAGCGGGTTTGTGGAGATCCGTCGATCACATCGACGAACGTGGAGTCTTTGTATGCAGTCCGCAGGGCATCGAGCAAGACGCCCCGCCCAACCGGTTCGGTGAGCGAAGCCGCGGAGGTAGCCAGGATGCCTCGCTGCATCGGCACCAGGTGCGGGGTGAAGGTGACGGAGACTCGCGGGATTCCCGATGCCAATTCAAGTGCCATCTCGATCTCGGGCCGGTGCCGGTGCCGTCCGATCGCATATGCGCCGACATTCTCGTCGACTGCTCCGAATTGCAGGTCCTCCCGAGCGGTTCTTCCTGCGCCGGAGACACCCGACACCGCATTGACCACAATCCCGGCCGGCTGGATCAACCTGGCCGCCAGGAGCGGTGCCAGGCCGAGCACGGTGGCCGTCGGATAGCAACCGGGAGCTGCCGCGCGATCGGCGCCCGGCAGCAAACCTCCAAAGAGCTCCGGTAGCCCGTACGGCCACTCCTCCAGGCGATCGGGGAAAGGGTGTGGCTCTCCATAGGCAAATTGATATCGCTTCGCGTTATCGAGGCGGTAGTCGCTTCCCAGGTCGATGACTCTGACGCCGCGCTCGAGCAACTCACCGGCTACCTGCGCCGACGCTCCGTGCGGCAACGCCAGGAACGCCAGATCGACCGGCGGCATCGCGCCCGGATCGGCAGATCCGAGCAGGCGCTCGCCGCCCGATAGGTGGGGATGGACTTCTGCCAGTTCCCGACCGGCATTTGTATGAGCGCCCAGATACGTGACGTCAAAGTCCGGGTGGTCATCGAGGAGTCGCAGGAGCTCACCTCCGGCATAACCGGACGCGCCCAGAATGGCGACATTGTGACTCATGCAAAACCCTCAAGCGGAAGAAACCAAAACTATACGCATATTCGCATAGAGATGCAAATAGGACTTCTCTCCTACCCGGGGGGAGCCAGATCGAGATCCGGGATGGACGGAACGACACTGCCATAGAGCCATGCCTGGAAAAGGTCGTCGAGGTCCTGGCCGGTCACTTCCTCGGCCACGTTGATGAAATCTTCGGTTGACACGTTCTGATGGCGATAGGCCGCCGCATAGGAGCGGAGCAGCTCGAAAAAACCGGGGTCGCCAACTCGCAAACGCAGCGCGTGCAAGGTCAAGGCTCCTCGCTGATACACCGACGAGTTGAAGAGGTTGTCCAGTGGTGGAGAGCCGGGTGGAGGGAATTGCTGTGCCGCCCGCGTTGCGGCCAACTCGGGCGAAACGCCCTCTGTGACGAGGTTCAACCCGCTCATTGCCCCGTAGGCCTCCCGAACTTTGTCCTCGAGAGCCGGTCGGCCGTCCAGGTGCTCCGCCCACAGCCACTGTGCGTAGGTCGCAAAGCCCTCGTTCAACCAGATGTCCTGCCAAGACGACGGGGTCAGGCTGTCCCCAAACCATTGGTGGGCCAATTCGTGAGCTACTACAGCCTCGCCCAGCCTCAGCACTCCCCGACCAAAGGTCGACATCGTTTGGGTCTCGAGGGCCGCGGAGAGATCGGCATCGACCACAACCGACCCGTATGAGTCGAAGGGGTATGGACCAAACAGCCCGGCGAAGACCTCGATCATGTCTGCCTGGCGAGCGAAGTACCTTCGTTCGCCATCGGTGATGTCGGAAGAGAAGTAGTTCCGGATCGCTAGGCCCTGGGGACCCGCCTCGGGTTCCTCGTCGAATAGGCCGATGGCGATCAACGTCAGATAGCTGGCGATAGGGTCATCCGATGAATACACGAAGGTGGTGGCGTCGCCGGCCGACCGCTTCTCCTCGAGCAGCCCGTTGGAAACGGCTATATAGGGGTCCGCGACGGTCACGCTGATGGTATATGTTGCCTTGTCCGACGGATGGTTGTTGACCGGGTACCAGGTCGCTGCCCCGTCTGGCTCATTGACAGTGAACAGCCCGTCCTGGCTTCTGATCCATCCGTTCGGGATAAGCACAGAATCGGACGCGATCTGTCCGGCGATACCCGCGTATCCAACCGTGACCACGAAGGTGCTGCCTGGTTGAACATTCGCCACCACGGTCAACTCGCCATCATCGGCAGAGAACCCGGCTTCTCCTCCGTCCACCGCCACTGCCGACACCTCCAGGTCGTACAGATCGAGATTGAAGGAAGCCAGCGCTTCGAGAGCAACTGCCTCAATGGTTGCGATGCCGGCCAGAGCCCCGGTTGCCACGTCCAGGTCAAGATCGAGATCGTAGTGAATGACGTCATAACCGCCGTTCCCGGCTGTCGGGTTGTAGGGATCACCGAGCCCGGCGGATCCCGCCAGGCCATCTGCCGGATCGGTCGGCCCGGTAACCTCGACCGACGTAGTGGTTGTTGCCGGACTGGTGGTGGCTGTAGTGGTGGTCGTCGTCTCGACCGTCACCGATATACAACCAACCAGGGCCAGGAGGACGGCTGCCGTCAGCGCTGCGCGCCACCCTCGCCCACTATTCGGTTGTCTCACCGGGATCCTCCATGCCATTGTCGAGCGCCCACTTTCGTACCAAACGATATGCCTCTACGGGCTCGTATGGTCCCTCTTCGATGCGGTGCTCGGTCAACATGTCCATAACCACACCGATGTGAGGCCCAGGAGGTATGCCGAGAAATGCCATGACGTCGTTTCCGTTGATGGGCGGTCTCAGCGATTCGAGGTGCTCTTTCTCTCTCAGCTTCGCTATCCGTTCCTCAAGTTGATCGATGCGGTCTTGGATTTCTTGGGCGCGTGCCTTGTTGCGAGTGGTCACATCACAGCGGACCAATTGATTGAGGTCATCCAGCAAGTGCCCGGCGTCCCGCACGTACCGTCGAACTGCCGAATCGGTCCAGCCCATCTTGAATGTGTGGGGCCGCAGGTGGAGAAAGACGAGTTGGCTCACGTCGGCAACGACGGTTTTGGGATATCGCAACTCGCGTAACCGTTGGCGGGCGATTCGGGCGCCGACGACTTCGTGGTGATGGAATGTTGCGCCTGCCTCGGAAAACTGCCGGGTGGCAGGTTTCCCGACATCATGCAGCAAAGCTGCCAGTCGCAGTTCGAGCTTTGGTTCGGTCTTGTCCACGACCGCCATGGTGTGACGCAGAACGTCCTTGTGTCGATGAACGGGATCTTGAGCCATTTCCAACTCTGCCAACTCGGGAACAATGTGAGCGGCCAGGCCGGTCCGCACCATCCCAAGCAGAGCTCGCCCCGGGAGAGGGGCTACCAGTAGTTTCGACAATTCGTCACGAATGCGTTCGGCACTGACAATCACCAGTCGATCCGCCATATCGACAACAGCTTCGAGGGCCGCCGGGTCGGGTTCGAATTTCAAAGAGGCCATGAAACGAAACATCCGGAGCATCCGGAGCGGGTCATCTGAAAACGAGATCTCCGGCGCCAACGGCGTTCGTAATACTCCGGCACTCAAGTCAACGAGCCCTCCATAAGGATCAATCAACTCCGGGCTGGGTAGTCGCACAGCGATAGCGTTGACGGTGAAATCTCGCCGGGACAGGTCAACCTCAAGGTCATCAGAGAAGACCACCTGGGGTTTGCGGCTGTCGTCTCGATAGACCTCACTCCGAAACGTTGTGACCTCATGTGTGTGGCCGTTCTTGACTACCCCGATGGTCCCAAACGCTTCGCCAATAGTGAATACCGTATCCGCCCAACCGGCCACTACCGCTTTGATCTGATCGGGCCGGGCGTCGGTTGTGAAATCCAGGTCGAAATGGGGACGGTCGAGCAAGGCATCCCGCATAGACCCGCCAACCAGGTACAGCGGGTGGCCCGCCTCCTTGAAGAGTCGAGAGAGTTGTATGGGGACGCCGTCGGGTTCGAGCAACCAGGAAAGTCTCGGGGGAATCATCTGCCGGTCAGGATAGGCAGAAGGGCCGCAATTGCGGCCCTTCTGCCTCCCTACTCACTGCGCCCGCTTTGGCAGGAATCAGACGGCAACCAATCCGGCTTGTTCGGCCTGGACTCTCATATCGTGGGGGTTGCTCGCATTGGACAGTGCTTCCTGGAATGCGATCAAGCCCTTCTTGAACAGCTGCAGAATCGAACTATCGAACGTCTGCATGCCGTAAAACTCGCTCTCGCCGATCACATCGGCCAACGTGTGAGTCTGCCCCTCTTCGACAATGCGGTCGAATACCCTGGCGTTCATGGTCATCACTTCGATCGCAGGCACCCGTCCGTGACCGTCTGCACGCTCGAGGAGACGCTGGCTAATCACGCCCCGCAACGTACTAGCCAACAGCAAGCGGATCTGTTTCTGTTGATACGGCGGGAAGAAGTCGACGATCCGGTTGATCGTCTCGGTCGCGTCGAGGGTGTGCAGCGTCGACAACACCAGGTGACCCGTTTCAGCGGCTTTCAAAGCGGCTTTCACCGTCTCTGCATCACGCATCTCCCCGATCATGATCACATCCGGATCCTGGCGGAGTACCCGCTTCAACGCTTCCGAGAAGTCCTTCGTGTCGGATCCCACCTCGCGCTGTGCAACGATCGCCATCTTGTCCGAGTGGAGGACCTCAATCGGATCCTCAATGGTGAGAATGTTGACTCGCCTGGTGCTATTGATGAAATCAATCATGGAGGCGAGGGTGGTGGTCTTGCCCGATCCGGTCGGCCCCGTCACTAAAACCAGGCCACGGGGTTCGTTCGAAAGCTTGTTGAGGATGGGGGGAAGTCCCAGAGTCTCAAAACTCTTGGTCGAGGGCAGCACTTGGCGGATGACCAGACTCACGGATCCGCGTTGACGAAAGACGTTGACCCGGAACCTCCCGAGATCGGACTTGCCGTAGGCAAAATCGGCTTCGCTGTCTTCCGCAAACTCGGCAGCCGCACGGCCGGTCATGATGCCTTGGGCGTAAGACTCTGTGTCTTGAGGAGTCAAGGTCGGCAGGCTGGTTGGATGGAGATCCCCATCGATGCGCATCACCGGGGGTGAACCGACCTTGAGATGCACGTCGGATGCTTCGACGTCCATCATCTTCCTCAACAACTCGTCGAGCGGTACGGTCATCTTTCCTCCGGTAGCGCGTGCGTGTGCTGTTCGCTGGGACTATCGGCACCGGAGGTTTGATTCTTAAACCACTTGCCAGAACCGCCGTTGTGCTTCGACCACCATTTCGAGGGTCCTCCAGGAACGCAGGTTGGACACGGGCCGGGATGGTTCGTCTGGAACACCTATGCCGGCGAGTCCACTCAACGTGGCTGCAACGGATCCCTCGATGGCCTTCAAGTTATATCCGCCCTCGAGAAAGAGGATGGTTCTGCCCATCTCGACCACTCCACGCAGTGCCGCCCCCATCGCCGAGTAATCGCTCTCGAGGAGCTCGAGCCCGGCCAATGGATCAGCCTGATGAGCGTCGTAGCCGGCACTAACCAGCAGCCAGTCTGGTTTGAAAGCCGACAGGATGGGGAGAACCACCCGCTCAAACGAGACCCGGTACACATCCCCCCCGGTCCCGGTCGGCATAGGGAAATTCACCGCCGTCCCGGCCGCCGGGCCAAGTCCTACCTCGTCCACCCAGCCTGAACCGGGGTAGGCGGGAAACTCGTGCAGCGAGATATAGAGAACGTCCGGGTCCATCAGGAACGTCTCCTGAGTCCCATTCCCGTGGTGAACATCCCAATCGACAATGGCTACCCGATTCCCCTTCTGGGTGAGGAAGCGAGCGGTTATTGCCACATTGTTGAAGACGCAGAACCCCATCGCCCGATCCTCCAAAGCATGATGGCCCGGAGGTCGGATCGGTAGG